>JBBSKE010000293.1:0-5215 GCA_038256595.1 Tepidiformales bacterium
AGGTGGTCAGCCGCATCCCCGGTATCGTTCGCATCACCCGCGACAACCGGATCCAGGTCATTTACGAAGAGCGCGAAGAGCGCGAGTATGCCATCCCGGCAGCCGCTCGCCTCGTCGTCGAAAACGGTCAGTACGTGACCGCCGGCTCCCAGATCACCGATGGTGCGCGCAACCCGCAGCACATCCTCGGCATCCAGGGCCGCGATGCCGTTCGCAAGTACATGATCGACGAAGTCCAGAAGGTGTACCGCTCCCAGGGCGTGAACATCCACGACAAGCACATCGAGGTCATCACTCGCCAGATGCTGCGCCGCGTCCAGGTCGATCACCCGGGCGATACCGGCCTGCTCCCGGCGGGCCTCGAAGACCGCCGCGTGTTTGAAGAGCGCAACAACAGCATCGTCGCTGAGGGTGGCGAGCCGGCAACGGCCAAGCCAGTCCTCCTCGGCGTCACCAAGGCGTCGCTCAACACCGAATCGTGGCTGGCGGCCGCATCCTTCCAGGAGACGACCCGCGTTCTCACCAACGCGGCCGTCGAAGGGAAGAGCGACCCGCTGCGCGGCCTCAAGGAGAACGTCATCATCGGCAAGCTCATCCCGGCCAGGAGCGAAATTGTCGTTCCTCGCCGCGAGCACATCGCCGAGCTGGACCTCCCTGAGTCCCTCCTTCTCGAAGAGGAAGAGGAGCTGCAGCGCAGTCTCGCCGAGCGCGAGGCCGAGCTGTTCTCCAGCCGCCGTACTACCGGCAGCGTCTTCACCGACGACGACGAGGCCATCGCCTTCAGCGAAGATGACCTCGACGACTTCAAGGTGGGCGCGGACATTTAAGTCCGGGCTCCCACCTCAGCAGCGCCAACGAAAAGGGGCTCCAATTTGGAGCCCCTTTTTTTGTCGTTCGAACCGCGCGATTTCCAGCGGAACCGGCCTAATCGTGCTCGCGGAGCCATTTCGTGACGGTCGGCCACACCTGCTCGCGCGCCTTCCGCCCGGCAATGACAGAGATGTGCCCGCCCGGGAGCTCGATGAACGTCTTGTCCTCGCTGCCGACCGCCGACATCAACGCCTTCGCGCTCGCCGTTGGGACAATCGTGTCGTTCGTCGCCGAGATGCAGAGCAGCGGCACTTTCACCTCTTCCAGGTCGATCACCTGGCCGAGCACCTGGAACTGCTTCTGCACGAGTTCGTTGCCCTGGTAGAAGTGCCGCACCCACTGCCGGAAGAACGTCTTCGGCAGCGGCATCCACTCGTTCGACCAGCGGTTCATCGCGAGGTAGCCGCGCAGCCACTCCTGGTTCCACATGTTCTCGGCGAGGTTCTTCGCCTGCTGCACGTCGCCCATCGGATTGAGCATCTTGAAGCCGGACTGGACGAACTCCGCCGGCATCATGTCGAAGGTCTCGACGACCGCATCGACATCGAAGCGATCCTCGTTCGTCTGCATCGGGAACTCGCCCTCGGAGAAGTCGATTGGTCCCACCATCGTCAGCAGGTTCTTCACCGGCAACGACTTGTCCCGGGCGATCGCCGAGGTCGTCATCGGGACGCCCATGCAGTATCCGAACGCGGTCACGCTCTCGGCGCCCGAATGGTCCAGCGCCTGGTCAATCATCGACGGGATGACATCGGAGATGACATCGTCCATGCCCATATCGCGGTCTTCCGGGCCAAAGGCGCCCCAGTCCACGAGATAGAACGGGATGCCTTCGGTCGAAAGGTGCTCGGCAAACGATTCTCCGGGCCGCAGGTCGAAGATGTACGGCCGGCTGATACCCAGGTATGGGAAGAGGATGAGTGGCGTCTGCACCGTCGCGTCGCCCGTCGGTGGGTAGAAGTAGAGGCGCGCCTTGCCTCGAAAACCGACTGCTCGCCGGCGCGAAAGGGCCACTGGCGCGGGAGTTCCCTGCAACATCAGCCGGGTGCCATTCGCCATTCGCAGGAGCTGCCGTTCGCTCTCGTCCATCGTCTTCCCTCCACGGTCCCTAGGCGCGGAGTCTACACCTCCGAGTTCACCAGTCGAATCGTACCTGCCGCGCATTGCCGTTTCATGGACAGCCGGGCGGCAAGCACGGCTGTCCATGAACTCTCTTAGTGCGCGTGTGCGTGGGCCGCCTCTGCCGCCTTGCGATGGTCGCCGATCACCTTCTGTGCGAGGTGCGCGGGGACTTCGCCGTAGTGGTCGAATTCGAGCGAGAAGCCGCCCCGGCCCTGCGTGATCGAGCGCAAATCCTGTGCATAGCGCTGCACCTCCGAAAGCGGAACTTCGGCCTCCACGAGGCTGACGTTGCCCTCCGGGTTGATGCCGTGGATCTTCGCCCGCTTCGTGTTCAGGTCGCTGACGACGTCGCCAGCATGGTCATCGGGCGAGAGCACTCGAATCGTCATCACTGGCTCCAGGAGGCAGCCGCCGGCGCTCGCGACCGCGTCCTTCAACGCCTGCGAGGCGGCCAGCTTGAACGCCATTTCGCTCGAATCAACCGGGTGGTGCTTGCCGTCGTAGACAGTCACTTCGCAGTCCGTCAGTTCGTAGCCGGCGAAGACGCCATCGCGAGCTGTCTCCAGGACGCCTTTTTCGACCGCCGGGATGAACTCCTTCGGCACCGCGCCACCGACGACGCGCTCGCCGAACTTTAGCCCCGAGCCGCGCGGCAGGGGCTGGATCTCGATGGCGACCCGCGCATACTGGCCGTGACCGCCGGTCTGCTTCTTGTGCGTGTAGTCGGCCGTCCCCTTGCGCGCGATCGTCTCGCGATAGGGCACGCGGGGCAGGGCGAGCTCGACATCGACGTTGAACTTCCGCTTCAGCCGCTCGACCGTCACGTCGAGGTGCGCGTCGCCGAGGCCAGAGAGGATCGTCTCGCCGGTCCCGGCGTCGCGCGTGAGGCGAAGGCCGGGGTCCTCTTCGACCAGCCGCTGGAGGCTAGGGCCGAGTTTGTCGACCGCCGCCTTCGAAGCCGGGCGAACTGCCATGCTGTGGACCGGGCTGGGGAAGGCCATTGCGGGCAGGGTGTGTGGGCTGGCCTTCGTGCTGAGCGTGTCGCTCGTCGCGGTATGGTTCAGCTTCGCGACCACACCGATATCGCCGGCCGCGAGCGACGGCACCGAAAGCTGCTCTTTGCCCCGCTGGACATACAGGTTGCCCAGCCGCTCATCGGCCTCCGAGGCGGCGTTCCAGAGGTGGCAACCCTCAGTGACCGTGCCGGCCACCACGCGGAAGTAGGTGAGCCGCCCGACGAAGGGGTCGGCGGCCGTCTTGAACACGAATGCGGTCGCCGGCGCAGAGGGGTCTGCCGCGAGTTCGACGCCATCGGCGATGAACGGATCACGGTCAGCCGGTGAGGGTCCGCTGCTCGCGATATTCGTCAGCAGCCGCCGCACGCCGATCTGCCGGGCTGCCGCCCCACAGGCAACCGGAATAATCAGGCCGTGGTCGAGCCCGAGGTGGAGGACTCGCTCCAGTTCCTCTTCGCTCAGCTCTTCGTCGGCGAAATACTTCTCCATCAGGGTCTCGTCGAGTTCGACGATCGCCTCGATAAGCTTTCCGCGAAGCTCTTCGGCGTGCTCGCGGAGGTCATCGGGCACTTCCGCTTCGGTGCCCTCGGGCCCGAGATACGCCTTCTGGTGGAGGAGGTCGACCACGCCGCAGAAGTCGTGATTTGTGCCGATTGGCAGATGGAGGGGCGCCACTTTCGGCCCGTAGCGTTCCCGCAACTCTCCGAGCACGCGGTCGAAGTTCGCGTTCTCGCGGTCCATGCGGTTCACGAAGAACATCCGCGGCAGGCTCTGCTCCTCGGCGATGCGCCAGGCGCGGTCCGTCCCGACTTCGTTGCCGGAGACGCCATCGACCACCACGAGTGCCAGGTCCGCCGCCCGTGTGCCACAGATGACCTCGGAGACGAAGTCCGCATAACCGGGGGTGTCGATGAGGTTGATCTTCCGGCCCTCCCACTCGACCGGCACGATCGCGAGGTTCAGGCTGAACTTCCGGCGATGCTCGTCCTCGTCATAATCGCTGACCGTGTTCTGCTCTTCGATGCTTCCCATGCGCGTCACGCCGCCGCTCACGAACAGGGCCGCCTCGGCCAGCATGGTCTTGCCCACGCTCCCATGACCCACGATGACGACATTTCGGATGTCTTCGGTGTTGTAGACCTTCATACGCGGTACCCCTCCGTGCTGCGGCGAATCGCCGGGCTGGTGTTGTTGGGGCGGATTCTACGCGGAGTGGGCGTGGTAAATCGATAGCATGAATACGAACTATTTACGCGAGCGCGATTCCTGCGACGAAAGCGGCGGAAATCAGCGTGTCACGGGTTTGCGCCGGCGCCACATTCCGTGCGTGAAATGTGCCATGCGTCCGGCGCGCTCTATCGTCGTCCGAGGCGTTGCGGGGCGCCGTGGAAGTGCGCTGAGTTCGCGCAGAGCGGCGCCAAACCCGGACAGAATCGGCACGCCGTGCCCGGGCAGCCCGGTTGCCGGCGCCGTTGCCGCGAATTCGGCTAATGTATGGAGGTAACGTGCATCGTCGCGATTCGCGGCCCGCATCGAACGCGCGAGCCGTCCCCGGTGGCTAATCACCAGGTCTCCGACGAAGGCTGCGCCGAGGCGGTCGACCGCATAGCAGAGGGAGCCCTCCGTGTGTCCCGGGACCGGTATCGCCCGGACACCGGGCAGCACCTCGCTCTCGTGTTGGACTGCCGTCGCGATGGGGACCGCTGCGCTGCCGCCGCCCATACGCCGCATAGCAAATCGTGCGAAATGACTCCGCCCGACGGTGGGCTGAAGGACAACGCGGCCGAATTCGTCCTCGATACAGTCCCCATGCCCGGCGACCACGATCGCCTTCGTGGCCTCAACCAGCGCCGCAGCCGAGCCGGAATGATCGGCGTGTCGATGCGTGAGCAGGATTGCGGAGAGCGGCCGCCCATCGCTGACGGTCGCGATGTCCCGGATAATCGCTTCCGCGTTGTCGCCGAAGCCGGTATCGACCAGCGCGATGGAGCCATCATCCGCTGCCACGAGGAATACGTTCGAACCACGTGTCCCGTGGAGCCACCAGAGTCCGTTCGCCAGTCGTTCTGCCACAGGAGCAAGTGTATCCACCGCACCGGAAGGGGCACCGTCCCGTGGGGGCGAAACGGCTAGATCCGCAGCAACCTGCAACCCATTTTCCATTGCTCGAAACTGCCGATTCGGTACCCTACTCATGAACCGAAGGG
>JBBSKE010000294.1:0-5135 GCA_038256595.1 Tepidiformales bacterium
TACAAATGGGTTCAGCGGAAGAAGGGGCTCACAAAGGAGGAGAAGGACCTCGCCTTTTCGAAGGTCCACCGGGATTCGGCGGAGCGAATCTACCGGCTCTCCGCGCGCATGGAAGGGCTGATGATTAAGACGTCGCAGTTCATCAGCAGCCGCGCCGATGTCGCCCCGCCCGAATATGTGGCCGTCCTCAGCCGCCTCCAGGACCGTGTGAAGCCGCGCCGCTTCTCAGAGGTGGTCGCGCAGATCACGCGCGAACTCGGCGCCCACCCGGACACGATTTTCGAGGACTTTCAGCGGCGCCCAATCGCCTCCGCCTCGCTCGCCCAGGTACACCGGGCGCGCACGAATGATGGCCGCGATGTCGCCGTGAAGGTGCAATACTCCGGCATCGAGCGCGTGGTCGAAACCGACCTGCACAACGTCGCGCTGCTCGTGAAGATTCTCGCGAAACTGGAGAAGAACTTCGACTTCAGCATCTTCATGGACGAAGTTTGCCGCACCGTGCCGCGCGAACTCGATTTCCAGCTCGAAGGGCGAAGTGCCGAGCGCGTCGCTTCGGACCTTTCGCACCGCAAAGACATCAAGATTCCGACGATCTACTGGGACTACAGCGCCCGCCGCGTGCTCACGATGGAGTACATCCAGGCGACGAAAATATCGGACATCCCGGCGCTGCTCGCGCAGGGCATCGACCCAAACCAGGTCGCGCAGATCATGACCGAAGCGTATTGCGAGCAGATCCTGATTCACGGCTATTTCCACGCCGACCCGCACCCGGGGAACCTCTTCGTACTGCCGGGGCCGGTGGTCGTCTTCCTCGACTTTGGGCTTTCGAAAGAACTGCCGGTCGAATTTCGCCAGAACTATGCGAAGTTGACGGTCGCGATTATGTCCCAGGACGAACAAGCCATGGTCGAAGCATTCCGCGCCATCGGCTTCCGGACAAAATCCGAAGACCCGCAGGCACTGATCGCGCTCGGCGCGTCATTCTTCGAGTCCGCCGGCCCGGAAGCGAAGGCGTATATGGACGTGGACGTCATGCCCGAAGTCAACGAGCGGCTGGCGCGCATACTCACGAAGAACCCGGTCACCGAGATCCCGGCCGACATCCTCCTGATTTTCCGCGTGGTCGGGCTCATGAGCGGCCTCCAGAAGCGGCTCGACAGCCGCGTGAACCTCGCCAGCACTATCCTGCCCTACGCCGAGGAGCAGGCTCGCCTGGCGCTCCGGTCGCAGGCCGAAGCGGCGGGCTAACCGGCCGCGTTGACCACTCTTGGCCAGCCGCGCAAAGTTGAGGGCGCCCGCACCACCGGGCGACTCACCTTGCCGGAGTACCCACGTGCCATTTCCACGCCGCCTCGCCCTGACCGTGCCCCTCGAGGGCATCTCCCTCGCCGACCACGCCGCCGTCGCGCAGGAGATGGAAGCACTGGGATATTCGGACGCCTGGTCGCTGGAAATCGACGGGGCAGACGCGTTCACGCCGCTCGCCGTGGTCGCCGGCGCGACGAATATGCGCGTTGGCACCGCAATCGCGAACGTCTACACGCGCGGACCCGCGACTCTCGCCCAGAGCGCGCTGGCGATGTCCGAAGTGGCGCCGGGGCGGTTCATCCTCGGCATCGGCTCGGGCTCGCAGCCAATCGTCGAGCAGTGGAACAGCCTCAAGTTCGACAAGCCAGCGACGCGCGTGCGCGAAATGGTCGGCTTCCTCCGCCAGGCGCTGGCCGGCGAACGCGTCGTATTCGAAGGCAAGACCTTCTCGGTCAATGGCTTCCGGCTCTCCCGCCCGGTCCCGCAGCCAGTGCCGATCTATGTCGGTGCGCTGCGCGAAGGGATGCTCAAAGTCGCCGGTGAGACCGCGGACGGCGTCATCGTGAACTGGCTTTCGGCCGAAGACGTGAAGAAGTCGGTCGCGGTCGTGCGCGAGGCAGCAACGGCAGCGGGCCGGAACCCGGACGACATCGAAATCACGGCGCGCGCCATGGTGAATATCGACCCGCCCGGCGAGGCTGCGGACCTCGCGATGCGCCGCTACATGAACAACTACCTGCACGTCCCGGTCTACTCGGCCTTCCACAAATGGCTTGGCCGGACCGAAGCGCTCACTCCGATGTGGGACGCCTGGAACGCCGGTGACCGGCGTGGAGCGGTCGCTGCCATCCCCCAGCAGACCGTCGACGAGCTGATCGTCCACGGCACCGCCGAGCAGCGAGTCGCTCACGTGCAACGCTATTTCGATGCGGGCGCGACGACCGTGTCCTTCCTCTTCAACTCGGCAGAGGCGGACCTCGCGAAGCGGGCGGAACTTTCGCTCCAGGTGCTGCGGGAGCTGGCCGCCGCGAAGTAATCGCCGCGCCAGTTCGTTCGCACCAGGGACACGGCAGCATTTGCGTGGGAAGGCGAACGGAGAGTTGCCTACTTTGCCAAGCAAAGTACCCGAGGAGATTGATCGGCCGTGGCAATTTGGGAGTACTTGGTTATCTATCCAACGGAAACGAAGATTCACGAAGTCAAGATCGGTGACCGCAAGGTCCGAATACTCGACGGTGAAACTGAGGTTTTGAACACGTTGGCGCGAGATGGATGGGAAGTTGTTACGGAGGGCAATGGCAGGTACGTTCTCAAGCGGCCAGCCAAATAAAAGCTGTACGATGGCGGCATGCCAGCCAACCGCCGCCCACCCTCTGTACAGGCAGGATTCGACCTCGATTCGAACGAGGAGCCGGGTCTTGACGCGCCGCTGGCAGCTCGCATGCGGCCGCGCACGCTCGACGAAGTGGTCGGTCAACAGGCGGCGATTGGGCCGGGCTCGATGCTGCGTTCTGCGGTGGAGCGATCACGGCTGCCCTCGATCATCCTCTGGGGGCCACCGGGCTGCGGCAAGACGACCCTCGCGCGTATCCTCGCCCGCCAGAGCAACGCCGAGTTCGTCGCGCTTTCGGCGGTCTCCTCGGGCGTCGCAGACCTGCGCAAGACCGTGCAGGAAGCCGCTGCGCGCCGATTAGGCGGCCGCCGGACCATCCTCTTCATCGACGAGATTCACCGCTTCAACAAGGCCCAGCAGGACGTCATCCTGCCGCATGTCGAGGATGGGACGGTCACGCTCATCGGCGCGACCACCGAGAATCCATCGTTCGAAGTGATCGCGCCGCTGCTCAGCCGCGTTCGCGTGATTCGCCTCTCCAGCCTGGCGGGCGAAGAGCTCCGAGCGCTCATCGCACGCGCCCTGGCGGACGAAGAACGCGGCCTTGGCACACTGGGCCTCCGGATAGAATCCGAGGCCATCTCGGCCCTCCTGGATGGCTCCAACGGCGATGCGCGCGCGGTTCTCACGGCGCTCGAGATTGCCGCCGACCACGCAGCTGGCCGCGGCGCCCCCGAGATTTCGGCGAACGATGTCCGCGAAGCCCTCCAGGACCGCCGCCCTTACTACGACAAGGGCGCCGACTTCCACTACGACACCATTTCCGCCTTCATCAAGTCGATTCGCGGTTCGGACCCGGATGCGGCGCTCTACTGGCTGGCGCGTATGGTCGAGGCCGGCGAGGACCCGCTCTTTATCGTCCGCCGGCTCGTGATTTCGGCTGCCGAGGACGTCGGGCTGGCGGACCCGCAGGCGCTCGTCCTCGCGACGGCCTGCCAGCAGGCGGTGCACTTCATCGGCCTGCCCGAGGGGTTCATCCCGATGGCGGAATGCGCGGCCTACCTCGCCCTCGCACCGAAATCGAACAGCGCCTACGCGGGCTACAAGGCCGCCCTCGAGGATGCGAAGCGAACGTCGAACCTGCCGGTGCCGATGCACCTGCGAAACGGTGTGACGCCGATGATGCGCCAATTCGGCTACGGCGAGGGCTACCGGTACGCCCACAACGAGCCGGGCCACGTCGCTCGCGGCGAACGCTACCTCCCGGTCGAGCTGGGCGAAGTGCATTACTTCCAGCCGGGCGACCTGGGCGTCGAGGGCCGGCTGGCCGCGCGCCTCAAAGGGATTCGCGACGGTGCCGCGCCGGAACTCGATCGTGAAGCTCGTTCGCAAGATACTTGATGCCTGAAAAAATCCGACTTCACCAGTGAGAGCAACACCACCTATGCGAATCGATTTCTACTACTCCAAGACGACGGGCATCGGCAAAGAAGCTGATGCCGCCCTCAAGCAGGCCATCGAAGCAACTGAGGCCGACGCCGAGATCAACTACATCGAAGTCATGGACTCCGAGGACGCACGCACCAAGAAGTGCCTCGGGTCGCCATCTATCCGCGTGAACGGCGTGGACGTGGAGTACGGCGAGCGGGAGCCGGACGAATACCAGTCCGGGACGCGATATTACAACTCCATGGAGGGTTGGAAGCCGTATCCGCACGCGAAGATGATCGCGAACATCATCCTGGAGCAGATGCACAAGGCGAAGTAAGCCGCCGCGGCGCCAGGCTCCTCGAGGCAGACGCAGAAGAGGCCCGGACGATTTGTCCGGGCCTCTTCGTATACGTGGGAAAGTTTGGTGGAGACGAGGGGACTCGAACCCCTTACCTCAGCAATGCGAATGCTGCGCTCTCCCAGTTGAGCTACGTCCCCACTCGAAAAAAGAACCGCCCCCATCGTAGGGAGCGGTTCGGATCTTGGTCAAATCGGGCTCAGTGCCTGTGAGACGATCCCCGTCCGATCCGGTAGCTCGTCTCGCCAGTGAATTCCTTTTCCTTGCCGCATTTCTTGCAGCGCCCGGGGGTTAACTCGCCTCGTGGAGGCTCCAATACCCAGTGATGAACACAGTCTCCAAGGCTCTGGAGCGCTTCCGCTTTTGCCATAGCAATTCCCCCTCGACGTAGTGCTTTGGGTGGGCTAGCCGAGTGCCACCTTTGCTCTCCGACCCTTCGAAACTATATCGCAACGGATAGATGGCTTCAATGCCTTATTTCGACATATCCAGCATTCCAGAGAGAGGCGCGATGACGATTTTCCCTCCGTTTACATCAATCGTACGAACGACGTCCGCAATTGCAGGTATCAGCAATTCGCCACTAGTGGTGTCCACGACATACACGTCGTTTGCACCTGGTTGGAGAATTTCGCGAACATTTCCGACAGCCTCGCCCGACTCCGTTTCGACCAGCAGGCCGATGAGTTCGTGGAGGAA
>JBBSKE010000295.1:0-5062 GCA_038256595.1 Tepidiformales bacterium
CCAGCTTCGTGTCTTCGTGCTCGTTGCCCGTCGGTGGGCCAGTTACCCGACCATCGTCCCAGACATAAATGTCGAGCGGCGAAGTCTCCGGCGCGTTCATGCGCGCCTCCACCTGCTCCATTACCCGGTCAATTGGGAAGTCAGTCGCTTGCATCTTGAATCTCCGTTTCATCTTCGAAGGTCGTGCGGTCGAGGTCGATAAGTGCCAGCCCGGAGGCCGGGTCGAAGCTTCGCCGCAGGGTGGCGCGCGTTTCCGTGAGCACGACTTCGAGGGTCGGCCGGACGCGCGCGAACTGCAGGTGGCCGCCTTTCATGCTGCCGTCGCGGAATCCCACGGTGGTGTGGATGTGGACCATCGGCTGGTCGCCGTTCATTGCAATATCCCCGCTGAACGAGAGCACCTCGACCTGCTCGGTGATGGGAATGTCGATGTAGCTCTCGCGCGTCACATCGAAGTAGCCGAGCATCGCCTGGCTGAACGCACCGATACCCGAAAGGCTCGCTCCGGTGATTGCGTGCTCTTTCGCGAACTCCGCCAGCACGGCGATGGGGTCGTCGCCCGGTTCGAAGATGAGCACGAAGACCTGCGGGTCCGGTTCGATGAGGCGATGCTGCAAAATCGGCGCTCCGGGAGTGGGATTCTCCCGCGAGTATCCTGCGCTGCCCGCAACGGCCGCCTTTCCACGATGGCGGTGATCTTGCGAACCTCTCGCAGCACCGGCCCGGATTGTTCTGGCTGGGAAAGTTCGAGATTCAGGTGGATTGGTGGGTATTTTTCGGCCCCAGGGTAAAGCCCCGGCTGAATTCCAACGTGTTTCTGCCGCTCGTTCGCGCCTTTCTCAGTGGACTGCCCAGCGCGACAGGCGGATACTACCCGCAGGGGGACGGATCATGACCACAGCAACGGGCGAGACGGAAGGTTCGATTCCCTCCGTGCCCAGCACCCTCAATGAGAAACTGCCGCGCTGCAAGCGCTGCCAGCTCAGCTATGTGCTCAACAAGTCGACGAGCGCCCTTCGGCTGACCTACTGCAGCTTCCTGTGCGAACTTGGCGACCTCGGCTTCAGCATGGCCGGGCTCGAATCGATGGAGCGCGCACCCGTCGTGGTGACGCCCCCGCCGGCCGAGCCGGAACCCATCGCCATCCAGTAAGTCCCGCTCAGGCAGCCGGCCCCACTTTTTCGACGCCGGCGGTGCGTGCCCTGTGCGCCATGTCGCTGCTCACAAACTCGAGGTGCCGGGCTTCGGTCGAAACCGGCACGAGCGCATTTTCGCGGCTGGCGAGCCACTCGTATGCGATCGCTTCTTCCGTGAAGCAACGAACCTTGCTCCCCAGCCCACTGAAGCGCAACACGCGTTGCGTAACCATCAGCTGCCAATCACCCGAGACGACAGCCAGCCTGGCCATGGGTGGGAACTCCCTGGCCATCATCGCGGCGAGCAGCAGGAGCTTGCCCGGCCCGCGCTCAACCAGCGTCACGTCGCAGATGACTTCGTTGAGCGAATCCGTGCGGAGGAGCATCGCGGCCTGGCGAACTGCCCGCAGCGCCTCATCCGTGGGGACGCGGCCTGAGAGCGTGATGCGCAGCCGTGAATTTTGCAGGTCTTCCCGAATGGCGTACATATAACCCCTCCGTAGAAACCGGGAGATGGCCTAAGTATCGATCTACGTAGTTCGAAAGGTATTCGGGTCTTCCCCGATCCCCATAGGTGGTTTTCCTGACGCTGCAGCACGATTGTTCGAGCCGGCGCGCGACGAGAACGAACACTCAACCGCAGCTATCCCGCAGCTTCGAGCCGCCGGTGCAGCCGGGCGTGCGCGTCCACCACCCGGACGGTGCAGCGGCCAGCGAGCGCCCGCGAGATGCGCGCCTCGACCCGGGCGATGTCCGCCTCCGGGGCGCGAGGCACGATAATGACGACTCCGTTCGTTGCGCCGACCTCGTCGTAGCCGCGAGTCACCCGGCGGCTCAGCCAGGCAGCCTCGAACGGCGATACTCCCTCGACCGGTGTGACGGCGAGGGCCGGGCGCGAGAGATATTCGAGGTCGACCGCGGGGAGAGCGGTCGCCGCGTCCCAGCGCTGGTGGTACCCGGGTCGCCGAGCGACGACCGTGAGGGCCGCGCTCACTTGCTGGGGTGTCACCGGGTTCGTGAGCCAGGTCGAAATGCCGAGTTCGAGGCACGCTTTAAGGTCGGCTTCCGCCGCCAGCCGGGCGAGGATGATGCGGCCCGTCCTCCGCGCGAGGTCCGCACGCAAGAACTCGCCCGCGCCGCCTGCCGTGCTCGCTTCGACGAAGACCACCGAGTTATCGCCGGCCGTGTCGCGAATTTCGACGCCCATGCGCCGGCAGCTTTCGCGAATCGTCGAATCGAGGCCGCGGTCGCTCACCTGGAGAGAAACGTCGATCGCGCGCAGGTTCGGGTGCGGCCACGAACCGTATTGACCGTCAATAGCGCGCTCGGCGTTGCCGCGGGCGGAGCGGCCATCGTCTGCGAGTCCGCCAATCCAGGTGTCGCAGGCGCCGCAAACCAGCATCCCTGGGAATGGTCCAGGCCCGCCGCCGATGACGACGCTGTCGACGACCACCGCGGCATCGCCCAGCATCTCCTTGCAGAGGTGGCACTGGTCCGGGAAGACGCGCACCCGGCTGCGGGTCCCCGGCGCGCCCAGCAGCGGTCCGCCCGAGGAGAACTGCGGCGTCGCGAGATTCCCGGCGACCGAGGCGAGCCAGGTGACGCACACCTCGCAGAGGGGATGGCGCACGAACGCAGCCGCAGGCAGGGGCACCGATAGCCCCGCCTGGAAGTCGTGTGTTTCGCTGCGAAGGACGCGGTTTCGGCGCAACGTCACGGCAACCGGCCGGTGCGAACCGCAGCAATCACATTCCATAGCCCGATTATCGAAGGGTTTTCCCTGATCTGAAGGGGATTATTCCCTGCCGGTCAGGACAACTCCGCGAGAATCTCGGCGCTGTGCTCGCCAATCATCGGTGCCCGCCGCGAGATGCCCCATGGCGACGCCCGGAACTGGTAGGGCGCCCCCGGGTAGGTGTACGAACGCCCGAGTTCCGGGTGCTCGACTTCCGTCGGGAAACCGCGCGCGATGAAGTGCGGGTCGCCGAAGACTTCCTCCGGCGAGTAGATAATGCCCACCTGGAAACCTCGCGCCTGCGCCCCCGAGAAAAAGTCGTAGGCCGGGATGCGCGAGGCGATGAAGTTCACGCATTCGCGCCCGGCGCCGAAGATCGCGGCCGTTTCTGGGTCCGTCTGGATGAGCGAGAGGTCGATCCGCTCGCGCGCGGCGCCCATTTCAAGCACCGGCGAGAGCGCGAACTCATCGGTCAGCCCGAGGTCGCTGAGCCAGCCGAGCATCCGGCGGAAGTCGTCCGGCCGGCGCGGCGGCAGGCCGGTGTTGACGATTTTCCCGTCGAGGCAGGCCACCTGCGATGGCATGCTCGGGTTAACCCCGGCGTGCCGTCCGGTCTGGCGCTGCACAGTCTGCTGGGCGACCAGCCAGGTGTAGCTGCCGGCCTCGGTCGTGACGTTCCCGGCGGCGTTCATGTTCACGTCGATGTACTGGCCCTCGCCGGAGACATGGCGATAGAGCAGCGCGGTCATCGCACCCATGACGGCGTAGTGGCAGCCCGTGTGGTAGCCCTGGTTGCCCCCGCCGCGCACTGGCGGGAGCGAATGGTCATCGTAGCCGCACGACCAGGCGATGCCGCTGCCCGCGAGCAGGGTCAGGTCCGTCGCCGGGTCCGCCATGCGAGGCGCCCGCCGCCCGTACGGCGTCATCGACACCCAGATCAGCTTCGTGTTCGCCGCGCCGATGTCTTCGTAGTCGAGGCCAAGCCGCGAGAGGCGAGTCGTGCCGTCCGCGTCGGGCTGTTCGGTTTCGAAGACGATGTCGGCCCCGGCCACCAGCTTCGCGAAGGCGTCGCGCCCAGCAGGTTCCTCGAGGTCGAGTTCGATGCTGCGCTTGCTCGTGTGGTAGTGCCACGCCCAGAGGCTGCGGCCCGGCCCCGGCTGGTCGTCGAGGAAGGGCGGGTAGTTGCGGGACGGGTCGCCGCCCGGTGGTTCGACCAGCACCACGTCCGCGCCGAGGTCGGCGAAGAGCTTGCCCGCATAGGCGATTCGTTCGTGGGCGAGTTCGACCACCTTGAGTCCGGCCATCGGTCCCTGGCTCAAATCACACCCCCTTCGCGCATCTCCGCGAGCTCTTCCGGCGAATATCCGAGGAGTCCCCCGATGACGCGCTCGTTATGCTCCCCGAGGCAGGGCGCCCCGTGCGTAATCTCCCAGTCTGTCTTCGAAAGATGAATCGGTATGCCGTCCACGCGAACATCGCCCATTTCGGTGTGGTGGGCGGTCGGCCAGAGCCCGAAACCCTCGGTGTTTGGGTCCATATCGACGCGTTCCTGTGGCCGCCGTACCGGTTCGCAGGGCACCCCGACTTCCTTGAGCATCTTTTCGATTTCGAAGCGGTCCCACTGCGAGCACCACTGCGCGACCATGCCATCGAGTTCGTTTTCGTGCGCGATCCTGCCGTCCAGCGTCGCCATTCGCTCGTCGGCGGCGAAAGAGGCGCCGGCCACGCCCGCAAACGCCCGCCAGTCGCCGTCATCGCGGCAGGAGAGGGCGACCCAGTTGTCGTCGCCTTCCGTGGGATAGATCCCGTGCGGCGCCATCGCCGGGAACTGGTTGCGGTTGCTATTCGGCGAACCTTCGCGCCGCAGCGGCCGGCCATTAACCGTGAAATCGAGCATCGAGGGTCCGTTGAGCGACGCGCCCGCCTCGGTGCAGGCGAGGTCCACCCACTGCCCCTCGCCAGTCTGGTTGCGATGGTGAATCGCCGCCATGATCGCGATCGCCATGTAATAGGCGCCGGTGTGGTCCATGTAGCTGTAGCCCCAGCCGGCAGGTTCCATGTCTGGCAGGCCCGAGCTGAAGGTCAGCCCCGAGACCGCCTGCACAATCGGCCCCCACGTCTTATATGAGACGTACGGCCCGCTGTGGCCGAAGCCGCAGTTTGAGACATAAATAATGTCGGGGCGAATCTC
>JBBSKE010000296.1:0-5055 GCA_038256595.1 Tepidiformales bacterium
CCGCAGGCCGGATGCGTTGCCAACCGCGCGCACTGGGTGCGGATTCACCCGCCTGCCTGTTACCACGCGCGGCTCGGACCATCTGGCGGCAGGCAAAACTTCGTTCCTCGCCCGGTGCGCTGGGCCGAGGAGTACCGCATGCGATCGTGGTTGACGCATTACTATCTCAAAGATAGTATCCTTTGGAACAGATGGTCCATTCACCGCTGCACTCTGAGCTTCCGAGGTCAATTCCATGTCGCAGTTCCTAAAGGCGCCGGTCGCGCCGTCCAAGTGGGCAACCATGTGTGCCGTCTCTGTCGGCCTCGCGATGCTCATGATCGACACCTTCATCCTCAACGTCGCCTTTCCTGCCATCGGCCGCGACCTCAACGCGGGCATCGGCAAGGCGGAGTGGACGATTTCGGGCTACGTCCTCGTCCTCGGCGTCTTCCCCCTCGCGATGGGCCGTCTGGGCGACATCTTCGGGCGGCGGCTGGTCTACATCATCGGCCTCACGGTCTTCATCCTCGCCTCGCTGCTCTGCGGCCTGGCGGCGAATATCGAGCAGCTCATCGCCTTCCGCATCCTCCAGGGTTTCGGCGCCGCCGTCATGATGCCGGGCACCCTCGCCATCGTGACCTCCGCCTTCCCGCCCGAACAGCGCGGCCTCGCCATCGGCGTCTGGGGGGGCGTCTCTGGCCTCGGGCTGATCGCCGGCCCTCTGCTCGGCGGGCTGCTCGTCCATGGCGACTCCTGGCGCTGGATCTTCCTCGTGAACCTGCCAGTCGGCATCGGCGCACTCTTCGCTGCCATCAAGTACATTCCCGAAACTCGCGACGTGAACGCGCCGCGCTCGATCGATTGGGTGGGCGCCTTCCTCCTCGCCGGGGGGCTCGCACTAATCATGTTCGCCTTCACCGAGGCGAACGCCCGCGGCTGGACCGACCCGTACATGGTCGCCTGCTTCGTCGTTGGCCCGCTGATGCTCATCAGCTTCGTCGCCTATGAACTGCGCCAGCGCTTCCCGCTCGTCGATGTGCGGCTCTTCAAGAACATGAACTTCACGATGGCCTGCGTGACGGCCTGCCTCTTTTCGGCGGCCGTCTTCGGCTCGCAGCCATACACAAGCCTGTATATGCAGAACTATCTCGGCTTCACGCCGCTCCAGGGTGGCCTCGCCTTCATCCCGGCGACGGCTCTGGTGGCAGCCATCCAGCCGTTCTCCGGCATCATCGGCCAGAAGCTCGGTTCGAAGCTGCGCATCCTCATCATCTTCGGCTCGCTCTGCGTGGCGGCCTCGTTCATCTACCTGCTGCAACTGGACACGCAGAGCGGTTATCTCGATGGCTTCCTCGTGCCATTCCTCCTTCGCGGTCTTGGTATTGGGCTGGTGCTGTCGTCAGTGTCCCTCGCGGTGATGTCCAGCATGCCGATAGCACGAGCCGGTCTCGCCTCGGGCACGCTGACGATGTTCCGGCAGTGCGGCACGGCCCTCGGTGTCGCGCTCTTCGGCGCGATCTTCGTCCACCACATCGAGACTGACGTGCCGAACCGTCTCGCGAATGTTGACGTCGCTGAGTCGGCCAGGGCAACAGAGGCAGCCGCACACTTCGTCCCCAGTGGCGACGCCGAGGTCCGCGCGGCTACCGAAGAGTCGATTGTCGACGGCTTCGTGCTCACGGCCGTGTTCGGGGTGGTCGTGGCTGGAGTCGCCGCCACCACCGCACTCTTCGTTCGCCAGCGAAATGGCGTCGGTCGAACGGCTGTCTCGTCGCCCGCCCCGGCGGCCCCTCCCATCCCCGCGGGAGCTGGCAGTGACGGCGGCTGACCGGCGAATCTGCTGCGAATTGGCCTCCGGTAGAGCTTTGCTCTAACGCGGTTCATACATAATTCGACAAGTTGTCTCCCCAAAACATCTGCCGGAAACATTTTTGCAGAGCGTTTACAAATGCAGGGGTCGGCGTTTTACAAACGGCTGTTAATGTGGTTCTCACAGCAAAGACGTACCGGTTCCGCGAAAGCGCTCCCGGTTTCGAGAAGGAAAGCCTGGCCCGGCTGCACCAACTCATTTTCCGGCTCCGTCCCTCCTACCTTTCGGACGCCGAAGACAAGAAAGAACCCGCCAGCAATGGCGGGTTCTTTGTTTGTCCGGGCGAGTCGACCGGGCGCCCGGTCATGCCGGTAGAGTGACAGCGGACAACCAAAACGCCCCTCGGGGAGCACCGGAGGGGCGTTCGAAGGCGTGAATTGCCGCCGGGATTTAGTAGGTGATCGCCGCCGGCAGGGTTTTGGCGGTTTCGATCCAGCTGGCGACCTGCTGCTCGGTCGGGAGCACCTTCACGAGGTTCTTGGCTTCGTTCACGTCGCCGAGCCGGCCGAAGAAGCGTGCCGCGTCCTGGGTTGCGAGTTCGCCGACGTTACCGATGCCAGCAGCTTCGATGAGGTCTGACCACTGGCCGTCGATGCCGGGGATGCGCATCAGGTCGGCCCGCGAGACCCACTCTCGCAGGAGCCGCGCGCTGACCTGGATGGCCTCGGCGAGGGTTGCCCGACCTTCCGTCGTGCCGGCCCGCTCGAGCAGCTCAGCGACCGTCCGGATGCCCACGCCCTCAAGAGCAGCGGCATACTTCGGGCCGATACCTTCGATGGCGATGACGCCCGGGCCATCCGCTGCAGCCGTAGCGTCGGCCACGACAACTTCCGGCGCTTCGACAGCGGCCACCTCGGCGACCACAGCTTCGGGAGCCTCGACATCGGCAGGCGCTGACACTTCGACTGCTGGAATAACCGCTTCGACTTCGGCGACTACGGGTGCTTCTGGTTCGGCCATGAGCGCTACTGGCGCCGATTGCGGCATCGGCGGCTCTTCGGCCGAGGTCGAGGAAGTCTCCACGGCGGCCGCGGCTGCCATAACCGGGATCGGGGCCCCGGTCTTGCGAATGCTGACGCTCGGCACGTGGCCGTTCGTGTAGAGCCGCGTGACCGCGCCGCCCTGCATCAGGGACGAGGCGAAGATGTGTCCGGCCGGGACGCGTTCCGTAACGGTCGCTTTCGCGGTCACGGTCGCGCCGCCAGCGCTGATCTCGATCTCGTCGCCGGTGTAGAGGCCGAGCGCGGCGCCATCTTCCTCGCTGAGCTGGATGCGGTCGTAGCGGTGGAGCTTGTCCGCTTCCGGGTGGCGAAGCGATGCTGCATCTTCGGCGGTGTAGAGGTCACGCGCGGTGATGATGCGCATGCCATCCGCGAGGCCGGGGGCTTCGACCGCGACCATCGTGCCCTTGTTCGAACCGGCAACCTTGAGCCGGACGCCTTCGCCGATGATGAGGTCGGCTGCTTCGCGATACTCCGGCAGGGTGTTGGCGAGCGCGTTGAGGGCACTGTCCGGGGTCGCCGGGACGTCCGCGCCGAGCAGTCCGCCGAGCGCGACGAGAATCGGGTAGAGCGGCTTTGCGTCGCCTTCGGGTCGAATCGACGGTGCGAGGCGCTGCACGCGGAAGTCGCCGGTGGTGTAGTTGCCGGCGCCGGCGTACGCGCGACCCTCGGCGATGACCACCTGTGCTGTCTTCGCGGCGCCGTTCATGACGCCATCGATGACGACGACGGTGCCGATGCTGGCGAGTGCCTCGACCGCGCCGGGGAGGCGCATGGTCGGGTCGTCGCGAACGACGAGCAGTCCGGCGAGGCCCTCAAGCGGGTTGTCGCTGCCTTTCACGCCCACGCCGGCATCGAGCAGGCCGTGGATGTTCACTTCCTGCGGGAGGACGACGAGGTTGTTCGAGGCGTCGTTGCCGAAGAGTGCCACCGCGAGGTTCGCGGCGCCGCCGGCCATCGAACCGGCAATCGCTGCGCTCACTGGATTCGGCGCGCAGATGACGATGGTGTCTTCTTTCGAAGCCGCCTTGAGAATCGCCGCCGCGGCACTGATGTCCTCGTCGGGCGAGGTCTTCCCGGCGACGGTGTCGGCGAGCACGGCCGCGGCGACGCCTTCCTGGCCGCCCTCGGGGCGAATCCAGACGTTGGCGAAGTCAACCAGCTCGCTGCGCAGGGCGCCGATGACGATGAGGTTCGCCTTGTTCTTCACCGCCGCGTCCTTCACCCGGACGCTCGCGACGTTGTGGCTCTCTTCGAGGTCGTCGGCGATCACGACAATCGTCTTCGCCTTTGGGATGCGGGTCATGTCGGTCGCCATCCGCCAGGTGCCGAGACGGGCTTCGAGCGCGGACTTTACGGCGCGAACCACAGGCCCGATGGTCAGGTCCGGCGTTGTCTTGAGCGCAGCGGCGATGCGGCCGAGGGCAACACCCTCTTCGATGGTGATCGTGCCGCCCGCGAGGATGCCGATCTTGCCCGTCGCAGCGGCTGCCTGCAGCGCGCGCGCCGCCTCGGAGATAGCTTCTTCGTAGGCGACGGGAACCTGGATCTGGCCGCGCCGCACCTGGTGGCGGGAGAGCCGCTCGCGTGGCTTGAGGGAGTCGTAGTGGTAGCGGCCGCGCACGCAGATCTGGTCGCCGCTGAACTCGTTGCCCGGGCCTGGCCGCACGATGACGCCGCGGCCGTCCTTCGAGCCCATCTTCAGGCTGCAGCCGACCGCGCAGGAGTCGCAGGTGGTCGTCGTCCACGAATCCGGCTTGGCGACCCACTTATTCGGGTGCTCCATCAGCGCGGCCGTCGGGCAGACGTCGAGGCAGGCGCCGCTGAAGTCGCAGTTCGAATGGTCGATCGGGCCACCCGCGCCGAACGCGATCTGGGTGTCCCATCCCCTGCCGGAGAGGGTGATCGCACCGGTGTGGCGCTTGTCTTCGCAGGCCCGCTGGCAGCGCGTGCAGATGATGCACATCTGCGGGTCGAATTCCATGAACGGGTTACCGCGGTCGGCCGGGGGCTGCGGGTGCTGGTAGAACGAGCGCTCTTCGCCAACCCACGGCTCGTACCCCGACATGCCAACCATCTCGCAGGTGGCCTGCAGCTCGCAGCGGTAGTTCTTCGAACAGGTCAGGCAGCGGTGGGTGACCACGTCGTCGCGCAGGCAGATGTCGCCCGGGTGGCAGTGCTCGCGGCGGTGGCAGGTGAGGC
>JBBSKE010000297.1:0-5050 GCA_038256595.1 Tepidiformales bacterium
ACTGCGCAAGTTCGTCTCAGTCCTCTACGTCGCGATGATGGGCCGCCCCCAGGGCATCCCGCTCTTCGACTCGATGGAGCTCCTCGGCCGCGAAACCGTCACCGAGCGCCTGAAGCGAGCGTTGGATGTGGCCGAGGCGTAAGTGGAATCGAATTGTCGAGAACGGAACTGACCTATGAAACCTGCCGAAGTAGAGCGAGCCAAACGTTATGAGACGTGACCAGTGGCGACCTTGTCGTTCACCGTGGACAGGATTAACGCGGCCGGTTTCGAAGTCGGACAGGACATTGATGACCTCGACGAGTATGAATTTGCGGACGTCGCGGACGCCTCTACGGGGCCCATCTTCCTGATTCGCCACGTTCGCGCGCTGTCGCGCGCATTCACCGCATACCCGTCTGTAGAGTTCTCCCGAAGGGATGCCCTGCTCCGGCTCGAACGCGAATTGCACTGCCAGGAATCGGACTACGAGTGGATTACTCCACATGGCGAGTTTCCCGGGTACATCGCCGACGAGGTTGACCCGGACATAATCGCGCGCGATCCCGACGGCACTCCGCTCGAGAACATGCCCTGGAGCCGGCGGCTTGAAGAGCCACGGGTCCGAATAGCCCGCCCCGCCTGAACCAGGCGCTCGAACGATTCGGCGTCCAACGGGGATGACCAATGAACACAGCCATCGAAGCCAAGACTGCATCAGGTGACCTCTGGACGATCGCGACCATTCGAACGTCTGGCGAGGAGCTTGAAGGCCGCGGCTACGTCGTCGCTCGCGGTTCCGACGACCTGGACAGCTTCTCCGTCGTCGAACTCTTCGACGCAGCGGTTGGCCATCTCTACCTGCTGAATCGCGACCACGTCCCAACCGGCCACTTCGATGTCATGGTCGATGCATTGATCTCCCGTGACCAGGCGCTCCAGGCGATGCAGCGACTTTTCGGCGTCGAGCGCAGCGACTACGAGTGGGTCAACTCGGTCGCCGAGTACTCCGCTCCGCGTCCCGCGACGAACGACCCTTCGGACAACCAGCGTGACATCAACGCCGGCAGGTGACCAGCATCCACAGCCCCCAACGCGATAGCGACACATCCAGGCAGTTCCGCAAGCCCGCCTGATAGCCGCTTGCTTCCCCGCCCCTTAGTGTTCCAATCGCAGCGCTGGAATAGACTGGAGACATCTGCTGCAGCCGGCGGCGGGCGTCTCTCAGCGCTTCTTGCTCGAGTCACGATCGCCTGGCGTGCTCGCTCGACTCCCGCAAACCCGAAAAGGAACCAGAATGCGCCTACGCCGCTCCGAGCTCTCGACCCCGGGCTCTAACGAATCCATGCTCCAACGCGCCGCCGAAAGCAAGGCGGACCTCGTCTTCCTCGACCTCGAAGACTCCGTCGCGCCATCCGAGAAGATCGCCGCTCGCGGCAAGGTCGTCAACGCCCTCAAGACCCTCGACTGGACGGGCAAGACCCGCGCCATTCGCATGAACAACCTCGAAACCCAGTGGGCCTACGAGGACATCATCCACGTGGTCGAAGAGGCCGGCGAATTCCTCGACATCATCATCGTCCCCAAGGTCTACACCGCCGAGGACGTGCGCTGGGTCGACACGCTCCTCACCCAGATCGAGAAGAAGCGGGGCTGGGAGAAGCGGATCGGCCTCGAAGTCCTCATCGAAGAGGTGAAGGCGATGCAGAACGTCGATACCATCGCCGCCGCCAGCCCGCGCGTCGAAGCCCTCATCTTCGGACCGGGCGACTACTCGGCCTCGCAGGGAGTGCGCTCCGACGCGATCGGCGGCGTCTCCGACGACTACCCGGGCGACGTCTGGCACTACGCCCGCCAGCGCGTCATCGTCGCTGCCCGCGCCGCCGGGATCGAGGCGATCGACGGGCCCTTCCCGGTCTACCGCGACCTCGATGGCTATCAGCGCGAGTGCCGCAAGTCGAACCTGCTCGGCTTCGTCGGAAAATGGTGCATCCACCCCGACCAGATCGAGACGGCGAACGAGGTTTACGCCCCGGAGCCGAATCGCGTCGCCCGTGCCCGCCTCGAAATCGCCGCCTACGAGCAGGCCGAGCGCGAAGGCAAGGGCGCCGTCCAGTACGAAGGGCGCATGATCGATGCCGCCACCGTGCGCGTCCTCCACAACATCGTTCGCCGCGCCGACGCGATTGGAATCTAGCTATGGACCTCGAACTCACGGGTAAAGTCGCAATCATCACCGGCGGAAGCCGCGGTATCGGCAAGGCCGTTGCTCGCGAATTCGCCCGCGAAGGGATGCGCGTCGCCATCGCAGCGCGCGACATCCCCACCATGCAGGAGTGCATCGCCGAACTCACGGCCGAAAAGCCCGGCGCCGAGATCGTCGCCGTGCAGGTCGATACCAGCGACGACGCCTCCGTTCGCGACATGGTCGAAAAGGTGCATCGTCATTTTGGCCGCATCGACGTGCTCGTGAACAACGCCGCAAAGCCCGGCGGCCAGGGTCCGGTGCCGAAGCTTGGCGATGTCACGAACGAGCTCTTCTTCGATGACATGAACGTCAAGGTGCTCGGCTACCTTCGTTGCGCGCGGGAAGTTGCGCCGCACATGAAGGAGCAGGGCTGGGGCAGAATTATCAACGTCAGCGGCCTCGCCGCTCGCCAGTCGGGCAGCGTTATCGGCAGCATGCGCAACGTCGCCGTGGCCGCGATGACCAAGAACCTCGCCGACGAACTCGGTCCTGCGGGCATTAATGTTACGGTGGTTCATCCAGGCCTCACGCGCACAGAGAAGACCCCCGGGGTCATCGCCGCGCGCGCCGAGGCAACTGGAACGGCCGCAGAGGAACTCGAGCGGCGCATGGGCGAAGGAAACTCCGTCCGCCGCCTCATTGACGCAACCGAGATTGCGAATATCGTCACCTTCCTCGCAAGTCCCAAATCCGGCGCGATAAATGGCGACGCAATTGCCGCCGGCGGTGGTGCTCCGGGCGCCATCCATTACTAGGAGGACATCATGAGCGAAGGCTCCGTACGCGAACTCTGGCGCTATCCCATCAAGTCCATGGCGGGCGAATCCATTCCCGCGGCCACAATCGGCAAGAATGGCATCCTCGGCGACCGCGGCTGGGTCGTCCGCGACGAAACGACCGGGCGATTTGGCACCGCCAAGCGCATCCCCGGGCTCTTCATGATGTCCGCGCGTTACATGTGGGAGCCCGAGAGCGACGAATCCCCGGCTGCGGAGATCACCCTCCCCGACGGCTGGAAAGTGCGTTCCGACAACCCGAAGGCTGCCGAGCGCGTCGGCGAGGCGCTTGAACGTGAAGTTTCGCTCTGGCCGCGCCATTCCGCCGACGACCTCGACTTCTATCGCGCGCCCGCGAACACCTCCGCGGACCCCCGGGCCGAGGCGCGCGGAATCCTTGGTCTCGACGAAGGCGACGAGTTCCCGAAGGGCCTTTCGACCTTGCCGCCCGAAGGCAGGGCGTTCATGTCCCCGCCCGGAACCTATTTCGATGCGTACCACATCATGATGGTGACCAGTGCCTCGCTTGCGACCCTGGAGGCCGCCCTCGGCCCGGAGTCTGCCGCTGTCAAGCGCTTCCGGCCGAATATCGTGGTTGAATCGCCCGAAGGGGCAGCGGGATTTCCCGAATTCGAGTGGGCTGGCCGCCAGGTTAAAGTCGGCGGCGCCATCCTCGAAGCGGTCGCTCCCTGCGTGCGCTGTTCGATGGTCATGCTCCCGCAGCCTGGCCTCGAATACGACAAGCCGCTGATGCGCTACCTCATCAAGGAGACCGAGCAGAATCTCGGGCTTTACCTTCGCGTCGTCCATCCCGGGCTCGTGAACATCGGCGACACCGTCGAACTCGTGTGAGCATCGAATCGGCGAACCGCTGGTTCGAAACCGACCCCGACGCCCCGCTCGACCCCTCTATCAGGCATGGCGCCGCGGTAGTCGTGGTCGATGCGCTCGGGCGGGTGCTCCTCCAGCAGCGGGACGACCTGACGCCCCCGGAAGGGTTCGGCCGCTGGGCGATCCCCGGCGGCGGTGTGGAAGCTGGCGAATCTGCTCGCCAGGCTGCAATCCGCGAAATCGCCGAAGAGACGGCGATCCCGCTCGACCTGGTCGACTATTTCGGGTCAATCGTGGTCGAGCGGCACGATGAGAACCCTATTTCGAAGTCGCTTACCATCCACCTCTTCTGGGCGCGAAGTGACCATCCGGAGTCGGAAATCGTCGTTGGCGAGGGCATCGCCTTCCGCTTCTGGACGCCCACCGAGGTGCGAGCCCTGCCGATGAACCCGAACGGGCGCCACTGGCTCTGGCGATTCCTCAAAAGCGACGCCTACGCTCGGCTCTCCGGCGGCGACGCGAGATGAGAGTCGACCCCGACCAGCCGTTGCCGCCGGGCTCGAACGGCCACGCCGGCATCGTCTTCCTCGTGCGCTCGGATGGCCGCGTGCTGCTCCAGCAGCGAGATGACATCCAGCCACCGGAAGGCTACGGGCGCTGGGCGTTCCCCGGCGGTGGCTGGGAGAACGGCGAAACCCCGCGCCAGTGTGCCCTCCGCGAGATGCGCGAGGAGACCGCGCTCGACCTCAAGGAGGCGCGCTATTTCCGCAGCTTCGAACTCGGCATGGGGACGCACGGCTACCCGGTCACCTGGCACATCTTTTTCTCGTTCGAATCGGTCGAGGAATCCCGGATCGAAGTGAATGAGGGCCTCGCCTTCACCTTCTGGAGCCCTGCCGAGGCGGCAGATCTGCGCATGAACCCGCGCGACCGGCGTGTCCTCGACGCCTTCCTCGCGAGCCATCAATACCGTGGGGGGCTTCGGCTCGATCCGCCGCACGCGACCGCGCTGGTGATCGAATTGGACCGCTGGGGTCGCGTGCTGTTGCAGCTCCGCGACCGCGACCTGCCTGCCCATCTCCATCCCGGGGCGTGGACACTCCCCGGTGGCAGAATCGAATCCGGCGAGAGCCCCGACTCGGCAGCCCTCCGCGACTTCGAAGACAAGACAGGCGTCCTGCTCGAAAAAGTGTCGCTCTATCGCACATTCAATCGC
>JBBSKE010000298.1:0-5031 GCA_038256595.1 Tepidiformales bacterium
CCCCGGGTCATGCGGGGCGTGTCTGGAGGGGCCAGTCGGAGTGTCCGGGAAGTGTCAGGAAATCGGCGTGAAGCGGTAACCGACGCCGGCGTCGGTCACAATCGCAGCGCCTGCCGGGCCGAGCTTTGTCCGTAGCTGGTAGATGAACGTGCGCAGGATGTGCGAATCATCCACGTATTCGGCGCCCCAGAGCGTTGCCAGGATGTAGCGCTGGGTGAGCACGCGCCCCGCCTGCTCGATGAACAGCCGGCAGAGGTCGAACTCGCGCGGCGTGAGATGGACCGTCGCGCCGGTCACCGTCACCTGCCGCGAGCCGATGTCCATGCGTATGCCGCCAGCTTCGAGGACCGCCTCGCGCGCCTGCCTGGCACGGTGGCGCAGGGCCACCCGGATCCGCGCGAGGAGCTCGTCCACGCTGAACGGTTTCGTCACGTAGTCGTCGGCGCCTTCGTCCAACGCCTCGACCTTCTTGCGGTCGTCTCCGAGTGCGCTCAGGACGATGATCGGCACTGCCGAGGTGACGCGCAGCGCCCGGCAGATGGCCATGCCATCAGCGTCCGGGAGCACGAGGTCGAGCAGAATGACGTCCGGCCGGAAGCTCGCGGCCATGGCCTCGACCTCCGCGCCCGCCTGAAGCGTGCGGACCTCGTAGCCGTGCGCCGCGAGCGAACGTTTCACCGCGCGCAGGATCGCCACGTCGTCATCGACCACGAGGATGCGCGCGCCACTCATTGCGAGGGCGCCGGGATCGCGGGCAGTTCGATGGTGAACCGGTTGCCGGCTGGCGAAGAATGCACGCTCACCTTCCCCCCGCAGAGTTCGACCATCGCCCGGACAATCGCGAGCCCGAGGCCGCTGCCCCTGGCGATGCTGCCGCTCGTTCCACGGTAGAACTTTTCGAAGATGCGGGGCAGGTCGGCCGCCGCAATCGCTGGCCCGGCGTCATCTACGTGGATACGGACGACCGGCCAGCGCTGTTCGGCCGAGAGAACGATCGGCGTACCCGGCGTCGAATACTTCGCCGCATTCTCGATGAGGTTCGTGAGCACCTGCATGAGCATTCCATAGTCCGCCCGCACCCAGGCGGCCTCGCGCACGCGGCATTCGACGTCGCGCCCGGCGGTCGTGGGTTTGGTCGCCGCGACGACGTCCGCGAGCAAAGGTTCGACCTCGATCCGTTCGAACGCGGGCGTTGCGATGCCCCCTTCGAGGCGGCTCACTTCGAGCAGGCCGTCTACGGTCGCCGTCAGCCGGTCGGCCTGGGATTCGATGACTTCGAGGAAGCTGGCCGTGTCTTCGGGCGTCCAGGCGACCTCCGAATCGCGCAAATTGCCGACCGCCGCCTTGATTGCGGTCAACGGTGAACGCAGGTCGTGCGAAACACTTGAAATGAGCACCGATTTCAGCTCGTCGGCCTGCTTGAAGGCCTCGGATCGGCTCGCCTCCTCCGCCAGGCGCGCGCGGTCGAGGGCGAGGGCGGCTTCGCTGGCGAACGCGCGTAGCAGCCGGTCGGCTTCGACCAGCGGCGGCGGCCGCAGTTCGCCGGTCACGTGGAGGACGGCGCGTTTGCCGCCTGCCGTCCCCAGCGGCACGTAGGTCGCGGATTCGCCGGCCTGCCCGCGCGCGCGCTGCCGCATTGCCCCGCCCGAGCGGCCGATTTCCTGGCTGGCGGCGACATTCGTTGCGATCGCGGCTTCCTCGCGCGTGGGCTCGCGATGACCGGCTGCAGTGCTGGCGACGGTGGTCCAGCCGCCCCGCTCCTCGCGCATCAGCGTCACCGAGCGCGCCTTGAGGACCCGCAGCGTGACGAAGCAGAGCCGCTCGACCGCCGCGCGGGCGTTCGGACTTGCGGCCATCTCCTGGGCGAGGTCGAGCAGGGCCACGGCTTCGGCCCGGCGAGCCTCGGCGCGGAGGGCCTCGCGCCGCAGGAGGGCCAGCATCGAGGCGCCAATCCCCGCGACCGCGAGGAAGATCACGAGCGAGACGATGTTGCGCGTTTCGTGGACGGTGAACGTGTGCAGCGGCGGAAGGAAGAAGAAGTTGACCGCGAGGTCGGCCACGATCGCCGCGATAAGCCCGACTCGGTAGCCCCAGGTCGCCGCTACGATGAGTGTGAGCAGCAGGTAGAGCAGCGTGATATTCGTGGTGTGCTGCTCGTCGAGGACCGGCGCGAGAGCCGCTGTCAGCGCCGCCACGAAAAGCGACAGCACAACAAGACCGGCCCACCCCTGCCGGAAGCGGCCGAACACGTCGTTTTGCAGCCAACTTTGCATCGAAGGACAGGGTACATGCAGGCACACAAGTTGCTCAGCGCCGCCCGGGTCAGTACGTGCCGTGGTGGTCAGCGATTCACCATCTAACTCACCGCCCTGCGCTCACCCGGCCACTCGGCGACCCACAACGCATCCACGTGGCCAGTCCGAAGACAGATGCTCCATCCACTGAGCTGCAGCCGCCCGAGATTTCGGCGCGAAGGGCTGGGACGGGTCGCGTCCGAGGCGCCTTGCCACTTGAGTATACAAAGCTGCGATTCTGCGCGCTCCTCGGGGCCGGGCGTGATTGCGGCCTGCCGCCTGGCTCGACGGCGGGGTATACGCCCTGCCTCGAGGTACCCGCCCCGCCTGGCGGCGCTCGGATTGCTGTGTCATGCCGGTCATACTCGCAACGCTCGACATTCTCGATGGAAGGCGTAGGATTGCCGCATTACGTGCGTTCGGGGCCGGGTTCGCCTAATTCGGCCCTTGGGCGCCGAGCTGGCATGGGCCGCGGGTATTGCAATAGAGGGAGACCAAGGAATGACATCAGCGCCGCGCTTTGAAGTGAAGGGCATCAACCACCTGGCCCTGGTCGTCGGCGACATGGCCGAGACCACGCGCTTTTACACCGAGATCCTGGGTTTGCCCCGGGTCCGTTCGCGCGAACTGGCCGACGGCGGCCAGCAGTCGTTCTTCGAGGTCAGCGACGGGAGTATCATCTCGGCCGTCTGGTACCCGGAGACGCCGGTAGCGGAGCCAGGCATCGCCTTCAGCCCGTTCGGCGGAGTCGATCCTGCGACAGGGAAGAATATGGCTCCCCCGCGTGGAACGAAGCAGTCGGCTGCCGGGTCGATGCATCACCTGGCGTTCGATGTGCCCGTCGAAAAGCAGGAAGAATATAAGGAACGGCTGCGCGCGGCGGGCGTGCCGGTCACCGAAGTGAACCACCACATCGCCTATGGCTACGGCAAGCAGGCGTCCCACCCACGAGAACTCCCCGCCGACGCTGAAGCCATCGACGAGTTCGTGAACTCCATCTACTTCCCCGACCCCGACGGCCGAACCTTCGAGTTCGCCGCCTGGACGCGTCCGCTCGTGCGAGACGATGTCACACACACACCGGCGCGGGCGGCCCGCCGGGACCAATCCTAGCCCAGGTATCGAGACCGTCCCGGCGGCGAATTACCGGGACACAATCCAGGCAACCAGGAGTTACGGTCATGGCAGTTACCCGTTCTACGCAGTACGACCTCCGCGGCTTTGGTCATGTCGCCCTCGTTTGCAACGACATGCAGGCGACGGTGGATTTCTACGAAGGCATCCTCGGCTTCCCGCTGGTGAAGACACTCGAACTGGGCAACCAGGGCCAGCATTTCTTCTTCGAAGTGACCGAAAACGATGGCGTCGCCTTCTTCTGGTTCAAGAATGTGAACGCGCCGGCACCCGGTGTCGCTTCGGCCGACTGGAACGCCGGCGAATCGACGCCTGGCAGCGCGAAGGGCCTCATGAGCAAAGCCGCTGTCGGCGCCATGCACCACCTCTCGTTCGGGGTCGATGCGAGCAAGCTCGAAGAGTATCGCCAGCGGCTCATGGAGCACGGCATCGAAGTGACGGACATCATCGAGCACAGCGACGAGGCCGGCGAACGCATCACGGGCTTCTATTTCCGCGACCCGGACGGGATCGTGCTCGAATTTAGCGCCTGGAACGACATTTCCGCCGGCAGCCAGGACATTCGCCCGGCTTCGGCATCAGAGGCCGCGTCCCGTCGCCGCGATGGTGTACCAATCACGGTGTAACCTCGCGGCGAGCCAGTCGCCCGCGCCGACGAACAAAGAACAGGCCGAACCCGGTCCCGGAACACTCCGGACGCCGCAGTCTCGGCCTGTTTCGGTTTCTGCGATGTTCGCCGCGTCAGGCCTGCATAATGGTGGGCATTCGATGGGCGCGGGGTGCAGCAAATGTTGAATGTCACGATTTCGGCTGCGGAGAAGCGCAGGATACTGGCCGAGGGACTCGCTTCCGGGAAGCTGCTGCGATACGCGGGCGCATTCTCGCCGCTCGTCGCCATGCTCGTCGAAGATGTTGGCTTCGAGGGCGTCTACATCTCGGGAGCGGCGCTCTCGGCCGACCTCGGACTGCCGGACATCGGCCTGACGACGTTGAGCGAAGTGAGCGGCCGCGGGCAACAGATCGCGAGTTCCACGAATCTCCCCACGTTCATCGATGCCGATACCGGGTTCGGCGAGCCGATGAACGCCGCGCGCACGGTCCGCGTGCTGGAGGACCTCGGACTTTCCGGCTGCCACATCGAGGACCAGGTGAACCCCAAGCGCTGCGGCCACCTCGACAATAAGGACGTGGTCGAGCGCGACGTCATGGTGCGTCGAATCGCCGCTGCCGCAGCGGCTCGGCGCGATCCGAACTTCGTCATCTGCGCGCGAACCGATGCTCGCGCGATCGAGGGCCTGGACGCCGCAATCGACCGGGCGAAGGCGTACGTCGATGCCGGCGCGATGATGGTCTTCCCGGAAGCGATGCGGGACGAAGCCGAATTCGAGGCGTTCCGGCGCGCGATTGATGTGCCATTGTTGGCGAATATGACCGAGTTCGGGAAGTCGAAACTGCTGACGACTACGACGTTGCAGGACCTCGGCATCAATATGGTCATCTACCCGGTGACCACACTGCGGATCGCAATGGGCGCAATCGAACGCGGACTGCGAACGATACTCGCGGAAGGCACGCAGGAGAGTCTGCTCGATACGATGCAGCA
>JBBSKE010000299.1:0-5031 GCA_038256595.1 Tepidiformales bacterium
ATGACGTACTGCTGCGGGAGCGGCTTGTCGAGGCCGTATTTCCGCTCGAGTTTCTCGGTCAGGTCCCCGGGCGGCAGCTTATCGGTATCAAATGGGCTGCCGGGAGTGGCGTGCATCATGAAGAACGTGATCGTCCCCACAGCCCAGAGGAGCGGGATAACCAGCAGCAATCTGCGGAGAATGTAGCTGCTCATCTTGCTCCTGACGGTAGCACTGCCGGGCTATTTCGCGAGGTACCACTCCTCGATCGCCCAGTCTCCCGGGAGATAGTGGTCCTGCGAGGTTGAGTGTTCGCGCGCGCCTTTCAGTGAAGAATCGACGAGCGAAAATATGCGATTGTAGAACAGTGGCGCCATCCCGCAGATCTCTTCCGAGATGAGCCGGTTCATCTCGCGGTACAGCTCGAGTCGCTTCTCATTGTCGAGATTAACTTTCGCCTCCGCGAGCAGCCTGTCGATTTCCGGGTTCTTGCAGCCGAAGTGATTGTTCGTACCACCGGTGTTGAAGAGGCCATCGACCCAGTTCTCCGGGTCCGGATAGTCGTGTGTCCAACCCTGCAGGATGATCTGGAAGTTGTCCTGCTGGAAGTTTTTCGAATACGTCGGTCCATCGACGAGTTGCACTCCGAGTTCGATGCCGAGAATGATCTTCCACTGTTCCTTCAAGAACGCGGCCATCACCTTCGCATCAGGACTATCCGGGATCATGACGGACAGTTCCTGGCCCTTTGGGAGGCCGGATTCGGCGTAGGACTTCTTCGCCGCCTCGGGGTCGTAGCCGATCGCCTTAGCGAACGGATCGGCCGGGAGGCCGAGCAGGTCCTCCGGGATCCACGACGTCGAGGGAATATTCGCGTTCTTGAGGACGACGCGGTTCATGGTCTCGCGGTCGGTGGCCTGGGAGAGCGCCAGCCGGAGCTTCGGATTGTCGAGTGGTGGGTTGCTGGACATCATCCAGAGACCGAGCCTGGACGCCGATTTCGCGGGTGTGGTTAGCTGTTCGCCGAGGTCTGCCCGGAGCGCATCGAGGGCGGCAGGATTCGCCCACGCCGCCAGCACTTCGCCGCTGCGGAAGGCGTTGTTCGCAGTCTCGAGGTCGTCGATGAAGCGCAGGGTGACCTTATCGAGGTAGGCGAGGTGTGCGCCGCCGTAGTTCTCGTTACGAACGATTACAAGGCGGTCTTTTTCTCGGTACGAATCGACTTTGAACGGCCCCGAGAAGACGAGCTTCGTGGGGTCCGTCGGCCACTCGGCGCCGGGAGTCGCCAGGATGTGCGTCGGCACCGGCCACGAGAACCAGAGCGCGAGTTGCGTCGCGAAGGTCGCCTGCGGCTGTTCGAGCGTGATTTCGACTTCGAGGTCACCCAGCTGCCGGACGCCGACCGCCGTCATGAGAGCGTCCTGCTCGGTCGCAGTGGCCGTATCCGCCGAGTAGTACTCTTCGCAGCCAACAATGTTGAAAAGGCTCGCCGAATACTGGCCCGCGACGACCGGATTACAGGTGCGAAGGATGCCAGCCACGACGTCCTTCGCCGTCAGCGGCGTGCCATCGGACCACTCGAGGTTCGGCTTCAGCGCGACCTTGTAGGTCTTCCCGTCGCTCGAAATGACCGGCAGAGCGGCTGCGAGTTCAGGCTGGAGCTGGTCATTCTCGTCGAGCTGGTAGAGCCCCCGGAAGATCATGCCGATGATGCTGATATCGCGCGCGAACGCCGTAAAGTGCGGGTCGAGCGATGCGAACTGGCGGTGCTGGACGGTGATCTCGCCGCCGGTTACCGGGCCGGTCGTAGCTGGCGTACCTGTACCGCCAGGTTTGTCGTCGTAGTCACCCCCACAGGCAATTGCGACAGCCGCCACGGTACAAATTGCGAATGCTGCAACGAAAATCCGCAGAACCTTACTGCGCATGGTCACTCTCTTACGTTCGAAATTCTTTCTGTACCATCGACCAGCGCGCAAAGTTCCGTCAACGTTCGCGCAACAACTGCATGGTTGCGTAAGAGCAGTGCAGTAACGGCGCAGAACCAGTGAAAAATCAGCGAAGTTTACTTGCCTGGTTCGGACCACAACGAAAACGAGCCCGGGAGAAACTCTCCCGGGCTCGTCATTTGCTCGACCTTGTGTCGAACTAGAACTCCATGATGGCGCGGCCGGAGATCTGGCCCTTCGAGAGCGCGTCGGTCGCTTCGATGATGTCGTCCAGCTTGTAGCGGGCGGTGACGAGCGCGTCGAGGTCGAGGTCGCCCTCGTGGAACCAGCGCAGGAACATCGGGAAGTCGCGGTCAGGGCGGCACGAGCCACCGATGCTGCCGATGTACTTCTTTTCGTTCACGAGCAGGTCGCGCGCGTCGAGTTCCACCGGGGTGCTGGGGACGCCAACGAGGACAGCCGTGCCGCCCGTGCTGGTGCCGAGGACGCCCGGGCGGGTCGCCGGGAGAATCTGCTCCATCGTCTTGCGGACGCCGATGCAGTCGAAGGCGAAATCGACGCCACCGACCGGGTTGCCCATCATGTCGGTCGCGCCGGGGCGGAGGGTGAGCTCCTTGATGGCCGCGATCGGGTCGCCGTTCGAGGCGTTGACGCCGTGCGTCGCGCCGAACTGCTTGGCGAATTCGAGCTTCGCCTCGTCGAGGTCGACGGCGATGATCGGGTAGGCTTCGACAACCTTCGCCGCGACGATCGCCGAGAGGCCAACGCCGCCGACGCCGAAGACTGCGACGCTCTGGCCCTTCTTGACCTGGGCCGTGTGGTAGACCGCACCAGAGCCGGTCATGACGGCGCAGCCGATGATTGCGGTCACGTCGGTGCGGACGGACTTGTCGATCTTCACGACATACTGCTCGTCGGCGATGGTGTTGTCGGCCCAGGTGAACACGCCACCGCGTGCGATGGAGCCGTCGTTGAGGGTGATGGAGGCCGGTTCCGGGCGGCGTTCGGTATTCTCACCGTCGCGCGGAACCCAGGTGACCATGCAATGGTCGCCTTCCTTGAGGTGGTCGACCTTGTTGCCCTTGGCGATGACGACGCCGGTGGACTCGTGGCCGAGAATCTGGGCAGTGCCGCCGGCCGGGCGCGGACGGTGCATCTGGTGGAGCTGGCTGTGGCAGATGCCGCTGGCGAACTGCTTCACCACGACCTGGTACGGACCCGGGTCCGGGAGCTTCACATCATGAATCTGGAGGGGGCCGTCCGTGGCCGGGACGACTACAACACGTGCTGGTGTCGGCAAATTGGTTCTCCTTCGAACTTCCGATAGCGGATGAGGGCGGATTCTACATGCCCGAATGCCACTCGTATCCGAGTGAGGCGGCTTTTCGCGAAAAATTTGCCGGGCGCTAACTATGCGGCCCGAAACTGCCCCGTTTCGACCGTTGCCAGCGACTGCCCGTACGATACGCCGGGTCCGCGGACCGCGGACGCGAGGAGGAGCCAGCTCATGCCTATTTTCGCAGTCGGCGACAAGGTCCCGGTGATCCACGAAACGGCCTTCATTGCCCCGACCGCTTCGATTGTCGGCGATGTCCGGATCGGGGCGCGTGCCTCCATCTGGTATGGCGCGGTCCTTCGCGGCGACACGAGCTGGGTCGAAGTACACGAGGGCGCGAACGTCCAGGACGGCGCCGTCGTCCACGGCCGGGCCGACCAGCCCTCGATTATCGAGCGCGAGGCCTCGGTGGCACATAATTGCATCATCCATGGCGCCCGCATCGGCGAACGGGCACTTATCGGCAACGGCGCGCAGGTCCTCGATGGCGCTGTCGTCGAAGCTGGCGCATTAATCGCCGCCGGCAGCGTGGTTTTACCCGACGTGGTTATCCCGGCGGGTATGCTGGCTGCAGGCACTCCGGCGGTCGTGAAGCGGGCTCTCGCGGGCACCGCATCCGAGGAGTGGGTCACCGGTAACCCCGGGCGATACTCGCGGCTCGCCGTCGAACATCGCGCTGGCGTTCGCGAAGTAACCCGCGAGGAGTGCCTCCCACCCGCCTAGCACTCTTACTGTGGGCACGAAAGGCCGGCAATGAACCTTCGCATCATGGCCAGCACGATCCCCATTGCGGTGTTCTACGCGATGCATCGCATCGGGCCGCCCTGGCTGGCGATTCTCGCGGGCTTCATCGCCTCCGCGGTGGTCTATTACTATGCGCGCCGCGACCGGCTCATCGGGTTCCTCGCGCTGTTCGGGTTCGTCGTCGTCGGCGCCTCGGCGCTGGTCGGACTCATCTGGAATTCGGAAAAGGCGTATCTCGCCTCGGGACCGGTCTCGGACTTCCTCTTTATCGGCATCTACCTCGGCAGCATCGCGATTGGCCACCCGCTCATCGGCGGAATAGCGCGCGAACTCGTTCCCACCATCGCCGGGAGGCTGCCGCACAACGCGCCGGTTTTCGTGAAACTCTCGGTCCTCTGGGCGGTGTACGACCTCTTCCACGGGATCAGCCGCATCTACATGCTGCGCGAATGGTCGGTGGGCGAATACATCCTCTGGAGCCGGCTGTTGAACTGGCCGATCAGCACTGCCCTCATCGCCTTCACCGGCTGGGCGATCTACCGCGCGGCCAAACGCGACGCGCTCGAAAAGGGCGAAGAGTTGCCATCACTCGGCATTCGTGGCCCGGCGACGCCAGCACCCACCCCGGGGCCATCGCTCATCGACCCCGCGGACTGATTCGCGCCAAAAACCTGCCTACCAGGTGCCGCGATGCACGACTTCCTCGAACGGCCGGCGATTGTGGCGCTTGAGCGGCGTCATCGGCCGGTCCATGGGGTAGCCGAGTGCGATCAGCCAGGCGCAGAAGTGGTCCTCCGGGAACTTCAGCAGGTCGCGCGCCATCTCCTGGTCGCCGACCGACGTGTGTCCCGTGCCGATGCCCAGGTCGGTGGCGGCGAGAATCAGCGACATCGCCAGTTACATCCCTGCTCATCGGGAATCGAATCTCGAGAAAATGCAGCGCTTCGAAACGGATGAAACATTTATCCGAGAAAAAATCGGCGTCGAAACTGTTTCACGTAAGAGCGCGGATGAAGAAACGTC
>JBBSKE010000300.1:0-5024 GCA_038256595.1 Tepidiformales bacterium
AGTTTCACGTTGCGAAGGGTGGAGAGGTAGAAAATCGTGTTCAGGTAGCCGCGCGCTGCGGATACGGAGGTGTCGAACGCGGCCCGATTGTTCTTTTGCGCTGCGAACAGGGCGTCGGCGAGGCTCACCTGGAGCGGCGGACCGACCTTGCCGAGGAGATTAAAGTCCTCCTCGCGGGTGGTCGCGGTGGCGAGCAGGCCGTTGTTCTGGGTGCCGTTGCTGTCCGGCGTCCCGGTCATCGCTGCCCAGGCCGCGTCGACCGCTGCGGGCGCTGCCGTGGCGTTGCCGGACATCGCGGCCGTGGCCTCGGCGAGGTGCTGCTGGCCGAGCGCGTACATGAGCACCTGGATGCCTTTGTCGACGAGTTGCCTGCGGCCGTTATCCGAGAAGCCCGCCGCTCGCCCGCTACCACCGAGACCGTCCCGGATGATCCCGTCAATAATCTCCGGCCGGCCGTAGACCGCGGCCCCGTTCGGAAAAACGCTGTTCGCGCTCCCCCTCGCGAGTGACGAAAGAGACCGCACCGAGCCGCTCGCTGTCTGATTCTTGCCGTTCTCGTAGATCGCGGTCACCGCGGCCCAATCGACGGCTTCGTTGCGGGCGGCAGCAGACATGAGCGCTCGCATGTCCTTGAGGTCGAGGCCGGTCGCGAGGTTCGCATCCTGGTTCGTCGAGGCGGTGTACCCGGCGCCGAGTGTGACCGCCGGCTCTTCGCCGCTGACACTGCCGGTGCCGCCGCCGCCCGCGATGACGTCCACGTTCGGGCGGTCCTCGCCTTCGCTGCCACAGGCGGTAAGCAACAACGTGGCCGCCGCGAGTGGCGCCAGCCAGCTTCGCCTCCACGTTCGATTTCGATCGGTCATACCCTCTCCTCTCACCCTGCGAGCACTTCGCGCATCATCCCGAGCGGCACCCGCCAGAGATAACGTGGGCTGATAAACGATTCGCCCCGTTTGCGGCGGCGGTAACTCACGGGCACCTGGCGCATCCGCATCCCCTTGTGGAGGAGGTCGAGCGTCAGCACCTGTGCGTAGTTGTAGTCGTGGATAATCTCGGCGACATCGGCCGCACGCGGCGAAAATGCGCGGAATCCGGTCTGGCCGTCGGCAATCCAGCGGCCGCAGAGCAGCGAGGTTGCGAGCGAAAACGCGCGATTCGCAACCCGGCGCGAGATCCGCATTCGCCCCTCGCGTCCCATCGTGCGGGTGCCGAGCACGTAGTCAGCCTCGCCGCGCTCGATCGGTTCGAGCAGGCGGGCGGTTTCACGAGCGTCGTATTCGAGGTCCGCATCGAGGTAGACGACGGCGCGTGGGTCCATCCCGCGCGCGACCGAGAGGCCGCTGCGGAGGGCAGCGCCGAGCCCGCGGTTGGTCGCGTGCGAAATGACCGTCGCGCCGAGCGAACGGGCGATGGCGGCGGTATCGTCGGTCGAACCGTCATCTACGACCACGACCCTGGAGTCGCCCACGTTCGACTCACGAATCGCGGCGAGGACGCCTGGCAGATTCGCTGCCTCGTTCTTCGCCGGGACCACGAAGACGACCGGGCGCTCGACCGGCCGGGCATCGAGCAGCGGGCGGCCAACCGACTGGGCCGGTACTTCGACGCCGAGGAAGGCGGCGATGGTCGGAGCGATGTCGGTAACGAATCGTGGCTCGCTTCGAACCTCACCGGCGGGCACGCCTTCGCCCCAGAGGATGCAGGGGATGCGAATCTCCGGCGGGCTCATGTGGCCGTGGCCGCCGATGCCGATGCCCTGCCCGTGGTCCGAAGTGATGAGCACCGTGGCGTCCTCGAGGTAGCCATGGATGCGGCACCACTCGAGAAATTCGCCGATTTTGGCGTCCGTCTCTTCGATCTTGCGCAGGTATTCGGCGTTGTAGCTGCCGCGCGCATGGCCTGTCTGGTCGACACTCAAGAGCTGGAGCACGAGCAGGTCCGGGTCTTCCTCGAGCAGGCACTGCTTGCCCCGCGCGACCAGCGCGTCGTCGATTTCGTCGTTGTGCATCACGGCCGTGACCGAATGGACGTCTTGTTCGCCGAAGGCATCGATCAGGTGCGCGATGCCGACCATTTTGCCGCGCAGTCCGCCCGCGCGAAGCGTATCGAACAGCGATTCACACTTGATGCCGAGGTTCGGGACGAAGTTGCTGTGCATGCCGTGGACCGACGGCGGCGCTCCCGTGAGCATCGAGCTGAAACAGGTGACGGTGCGCGCGGGATAGACGGTGTTCACCACCGGGAAGTCTGTCCCTTCGCGCCGCAGGCGGTCGATAACCGGCGTGTTGGTCTCGAGCAGCCGGTCGGCGCGGCAACCGTCGATAACGATGGCGATGAACTTCCTCGTCGCGCGAACCGGCGGTTGTTGCGGTTCGGCGAACGCCCGCGGGCCGGGAAGCGCGGGCACCCAGGTGAAGAACCACTGGTGGAGGAGCAGCGCGCTCACCGCCACGCCGCCGACGAACAGTTCGAACGCTGCTACGGCCTCGAAGGACACGCCGCCCACCAGCCAATGGAAAGCGAGCACGAGGAGGAGCACCTTCGGCAGCTGTTCCTGGAGATTGCCGCTCGTCGGGTCGGGGTTTTCGAACACGAGCCGCGTGAAGCGGATGCCGTTCGTCCAGGCCGTGCCGATGCGGAGGTGGTAGTAAATCGTGCCCCAGAGCACGATCGTGAACCCGAGGTAGCAGGCGACGACCAGCGCCGCCGCCGCCAGGTCGAAGAAGCGCGCGCCGAGCACGAAGAGCAGGAGAAAGACCGGCAGTGCCGCGCGCAGCTTCAGCGGGAAGTCGTAGCGGAAGAATACGACCGCCAGCGGCAGCAGCGCGAGCATCGCCAGCCCCGCGCGACCCCAGTAGCTCGCATCTCCGGCGTGGGGAATCGAGAGCAGCAGGAGCATGGAGAGGGTGAAGACCGGCGTGAACGGCTTGCCTTCGTTCACCACATTCCAGAGTCGCGCCGCCACGACTTCGAAGGTCGACGCCGACTTCGGGCGGTGGCCGCGCTTGCCTCGAAGGACGAAGACGCCCTCGCTTGCCGCGAAAACTGCTCCGACCGAGAACGAGTAGGCGAACTTCATCGCGTGGGTCATGACCGCGAGCGAAAGTGCCTGTTCGGCGGGCAGGCCATGGCTGACGAGCACCGAGGTCATCGCCGCCTCGTAGACGCCGATGCCGCCGGGGGTGACGTGGACGACCTGGAAGAGAATCGTGAAGGCGGTCGCCCCGGCTGCGGCCTGCAGCGAGAGTTCTGCGCCGAAGAGATGGGCCGTGCCGAGCAGCACCGACGCTTCCAATAGCCAACTCCCGAGCGCGAGGGGCGCGGCGACCATGACGCTGCGGCCCGTGATCGCGCGCATTCCATCGTGGACAAGCACCGCAGGCGCGCGAATGATGGCCGGGAGCCAGCCAGGGACGCCGAAGCGCAGGGCGACAAGCGCGACCACTGCGCAGGCGATGCCGAGGATGGCGAGCTGGACCGCGCCACCAATGACTCCTCCTTCGCGAACGGCTGGAACCGCCACCACGGCGATGAGCGCGAGGCAGACGAAATCGAGAAGACGCGTGACGAGCGTGCTCGAAACCGCCTCGGCGGCAGGCATGCCGTGGAGGCGCGCGAGCAGCGGCCGGGACACTTCGCCCGCCTTCAGGGGGAGAAGGTGGTTCAGGAAGAGACTTACCTGCAGGTTCGAAAAGAGCTGGCGCAGCGGGACGGCCGTTTGCAGGCAGGCGCGCCAGGCGGCCGCACGCAACCAGAACGCGGCGGAGTAGGCGGCGGCCATCCCGAGGATGACGAGTGGTTCCGCACCGGCGAGCCGGAAGGCCGAGGCGAATTCGGTCCAATCCAGGGTCAGCCAGAGCACCACGCCAACCGCGAGCGACGCCGCCACGCCGAGCGCCCAGCGCCAGGCTGGAATGCGAAGTGGGAAGCCGCCAGCGTTGCCTGCCTCTGCGCGCAGCGATTGCCCTAACACGAACGGCTCAGCGCCGCGCGAGCCCGGCCGCCATGCGTGACATAAATGCGCCGATGCGCAGTCCGAGGCGGAAAGGTACGAGAGCCGCGCGCGGAGATTATCAACACATCTCTAAGGGTACTGCGGGCTCCCGGTTGGGAATAGTCGCTCCATGCACAAATTTCAGACGGTGACGAATCACGTGGCCTTGCATGTTGATGGCTCGTGAGTAAGGTAGTCCTAATAACTCAGGAGATTGAGCCCTTGAAAAAGATCTGGTATACCGCTCTGCTCGCGGGAGTGGTCACACTTTCCGCTGCATGTGGCGACGACGATGAGACCGTGACGCCTACGGCTGTCACCGGCGGAACGAGCACGCAGGCGGCAGCCTCGCCAGCCGCTTCTGCCCCAGCATCCAACACGACGGCCGCAGCAAAGCCCTCGGCGATGGATTCGAGCTTCGGGACGGCGGGCGTCATGGCGGCCCCACTTTCGGCCACCGAGAACGACCGCTTCATGGCCGTCGCCTTCGCCCCCGATGGCAGCTACTACGCCGCCGGCTACGTGAGCCAGGGTGGCGACCACGCCATGGCCGTCGCCAAGTTCGCCGCCGCCGGGACGCTCGACAAGACGTTCGGTAAGGACGGCTATGCCATCGTGAACGTCGCTGCTGGTGGCAAGACGGTCGAGCTTGCCCGCGCGATTGCGGTACAGGCCTCTGGCAAAATCGTCATCGCCGGCATTGCCGAGCACGACACCAGCGCGACAGGCGACGCCGCGAAGGACACCGACATGATCGTCGTCCGGCTCGACGCCAGGGGCGCCCCGGACGCGACCTTCGGCAAGGACGGCATCGCCCGCATCGATGCCGCCGCCGGCAAGATTACGACTGGCACGACGTTCGTTGGCGACAACGCCTGGGGCGTCGCGACCCTCCCCGGCGACAAGGTTGCGGTGTTCGGCTCCAGCCTCTCCACGGCCGCTGCTGACCGCACGGACACCGATTTCGTCCTCGCCGGCCTGACCGCTGCGGGCGTGCTCGATACCGCGTTCGGCAAGGATGGCTACGTGC
>JBBSKE010000301.1:0-5005 GCA_038256595.1 Tepidiformales bacterium
CGTTTCCGAGCCACGACAGGCATGGAGTGGTCATCGCGACTCGCCGCTAAATCACCCGCCCGCAGGCCCACAACTCCCAACCTCGAACAAATCCCGCCTGCCCGCAGCCTTCGCCCACAAGCATTGGCACTCACCCCGCGCAAACTGTTAGCCGGGCCGAAAGAGGTCGTTCCGCCACCGGCGTGCGGCCTTCGCGCACACCCGGTAGGATCGCCGACGCACACTCCAACAGTATTGAGGTATGAATGGGAAAGCTTGATGGAAAAGTCTGCCTGATCACCGGCGCCAGCCGCGGTATCGGCAAGTCGATCGCAGAGATCTTCGCGGCTGAAGGCGGCAAGGTCGTTTGCGCGGCCCGCACCCTCAAAGAGGGCGAACACATGCTTGAGGGTTCGCTCGAGACCACGGTCGCCGGCATCCGCGCGGCCGGCGGCGAGGCCACGGCCATCACCGCCGACATTTCGGACCACGCCAGCTGCATCGAGCTGGTCGAAAAGACGCACGAAGTCTACGGGCCGATCGACGTGCTCGTGAACAACGCCGCCCTCACCTATTTCATCCCGATCAAGGACTTCCCGGTCCGCAACTGGCACCGCTCGTTCGGCGTCAACGTGCACGGGATGTTCTACCTGAGCCAGCTGGCCCTGCAGGATATGGTCCCGCGCAAGTCCGGCTCGATCGTCAACATCTCCAGCGGTGCGGCCATCGGCCCCGGCCGCGGACCCTATGCTGCGGCCCCGGCGCGCGGCGGCACCCTCTACGGCGCCGAAAAGGCGGCCATGGAGCGCTTCACGCAGGGCCTCGCCGAAGAGGTCTATGGCGACAACATCTCTGTCACCTGCGTTTCGCCGTCACAGGTCGTGCCGACGCCGGGGACGGTTCACCACCACCTCGTGACCGGCATGGACGACCCCCGCGGCGAGCACCCGGAACTCATGGCGAAGGCAGCCCTGCTGCTCGCCACCGAGCCTCTCGACAAGGTCACCGGCCGTGTCACCTATAGCCAGCAGATCCTCGGCGAATTCGGCTGGATCGACAACGCCAGGGGCACCGGCGTCGACCCGGCCCGCATGGGCAGCGGCTACTCGAAGATCTAATCGTCGGGCGGATGGCGAGTGGCACAAACCGTCAGTAGCGCGACCGCCATAGGGAGCGTGCCACTCGCTGTCATGGCACCAAGCAGCCCGGCAGCAGGCATCCCTGCCGCGCGGGAGCGGTGTCGGGCCTGGAGCCAACCGCGACAATGGGTGCCCGGAGAGCATTTGGGCACGCTCCCTTAGTCGGTCGCGTTACTGACGCGGCAGCTGTCGGCAAACACGAGAAAAGGGCCACACCTGGCGATCGGGATGTGGCCCTTTTTCTTCGGTGTCCGGGTGAAATGCGCCAGCTACTTCTAGTGCTTCACCGAATCGCTGACGCATTGACCCTGGTTGGTATACGCCGGTGCAACGAACGTCGCCCAGCCGCCGTGCTTGCAATCGTCCTTGCTGCCGACCCGATAGGTCACGGTGGCGCTCGTTTCGTTGCCGAGGTCGTCGGTCGCCGTCACGGTGAACGAATGTTCGCCGCTGGTCGAGGTGTCGAGCAGCGCGGGAACGCTCTCACAGGGGATCGGCCCCGAGTTGGCAGTGCAGGTCACATCCGGGACGACAACGCTTCCGCGCCCATAGAGACCACCCTCGACCGGACTGGCGACCGTGATCGTCGGCGCCACAGTACATGGCTCGTCGAGCAGGTAACCATCGATCGAATCCATCGTGGCCTGGGCGACTTGCGCGGATGAACCGAGCAGCCGGACCTGGGCGTTGATGTTCACCGGCGACACGCCGGCTTCGTCGAGAACAATGCAAATCTCGTGGCGGAAGAGGTAGTCCGTGGTCGTGGGACCGGGCGACACCTGGCTGGCGGTCACACTCGTTTCGTCCCCACCCGGCGGATAGACGGTCGACTTTGCCTCCGCGGACATGCCGCTGGGAACGTTCCGATAGCCGCGGTAGTCCAACCTCAGCACACGCGTGGCCGGGGCCGTCGCTTCGACATTGACGTTCAGCTGGCAGTTCTTGCGGCTCTCCGTGATCGGAACGCCGGGGCCTGTGCTGGCAACGAACCGATCGAAGATCAAGGTGAAACTGGTCCGATCGTTCGAAACCGATGTACTCATGCTGCCCCCGGGGCAGCCGGTGCCACCGTAGGTAATCGTTCTGACGTGCGGGTCCGCGACCTGCGCTGCTGCGGGACGAACGAACGACAAGGCGACGGCGAACGCCACCCCGGCGAGTATCGCGGCCTGGCGCATGCGCGTGGCTGCCCCCTGGCTTCCGAAATTCATCTGTTGACCTCCTGCAAACGAAAGACGTGATTGCAGCACGCTATTTCGCAGCAAAGATAACGTCAACGAACTTCATCGGCGCGGTTGTTTATACCTTGCAGCGCAATGTATCGTCCCTCTATGCAGTTGAGAGCCATCCGGCAGGCCGGGCAGAGATCCAGGGCACCCATTACTGCTGAGCGTCGTCTCGCTCGGAAATGCAGTAGGCTGTAACCCATGGCGATGCTCGAAACCGAATCGCTCACGAAGCGGTATCCCAGTGTCACGGCCCTCGATGCGCTCACGATTGAGCTCGAACCGGGAATCATCGGCCTTGTCGGTGCGAACGGCGCGGGCAAGAGCACGCTCCTCAAGATCCTGCTCGGTCTCATCTCGGCGACCTCCGGGAATGCCCAGCTGCTCGGCTACGATGTTGTCACCCAGGGGCCGGACCTTCGCCAGTTCGTCGGCTACATGCCCGAGCACGATTCCCTGCCGCTGGACATCTCGGCCACCGAATTCGTCGCCCACATGGCGCGAATGAGCGGACTCCCCGCGACGGCAGCGCGCGAACGAACCGCCGAGACCCTCCGCCACGTCGGCCTCTTCGAAGAGCGGTACCGCGAGATGCGCGGATATTCGACCGGCATGAAGCAGCGCGTGAAGCTCGCACAGGCGCTCGTCCACGACCCTAAAATCATGCTCCTCGACGAGCCCACGAACGGCCTCGATCCCGCTGGCCGCGACGACATGCTCGACCTCGTCCGCCGCACCGGCACCGAATTCGGCATCGCGATCATCATGTCCTCCCACCTCCTCGGCGAAATCGAGCAGGTCTGCGACCACCTCGTCGTCATCGATGGCGGCAAATTGCTTCGCTCGGCGCCGATCTCGTCGTTCACGGAGACCACCGGATCGCTCGTGGTCGAAGTTGAAACCGGGGCGCTGCAACTCGCGGACCGGCTGCGCGCGCACTCGCTCGAAGTGGTCGCCGAGGGTCGCAACATCCTCGTCGCGCTCAACGACGTCGCCACCTACGACCTCATCCGCGACGCAGTGGTCGATCTCGACCTCTCGCTCGTTCGCCTCGAACAGCGGCGTGCGACCCTCGAAGATATCTTCCGCCCGGCCGCGCCCGCCCCGGGAGAGGAGGCGCCCGTTGGCTGACGAAGTGCGACAGGGCAGCATCTACGACCTTGGCTACCGGCGCTACGAAGGCGAACGCCAGGGCCGCTCGGCCGCCGTCGTCGCCCTCTATATACACAGCCTGCGCGCCTGTTTCGGCCTCGGCCGCCGCGCCCAGAGCAAGCTCATCCCCATCGGCCTGGCGATTCTCGTGTTCGTCCCGGCCGCCATACAGCTCGGTATCGCCGCGATTCTCTCGGACGCGGTCGAAGTGATCCGGGCGAGCAGCTATTTCGGATGGGTTCAGTCGATCCTCGCGCTCTTTGCCGCCGCAATCGCCCCCGAGGTCATCGGCCGCGACCAGCGGAATCGCACGCTGTCGCTCTATTTCTCGCGCGCGCTCACCCGGGTGGACTACGCACTCGCCAAGACGGGCGCCTTCGTGACGGCGATGCTCTGCCTCACGCTCCTGCCCCAGCTCGTGCTCTTCTTCGGCAACGGCCTGGCCGGGAACGACCTGAACGGCTACTTCGCCGACGAAATCGACCAGGTTCCAGCGATCTTCGCGACGGCGCTGATGATTTCGCTCGTGATGGCGCTCGTTGCCCTGCCGATTGCCGCACACACACCGCGGCGCGCCTACGCCACCGGAACCATCCTGGGCGTGTTCATGATCACCTGGATCATCGGCGGCGCGCTCTCCGAGGTCTTCGGCGAAGGTGGAGCGAACCCGGCACTGTTCTTCGCACCGATGTGGATCCTGCGCGGCTTCTCCTACTGGGTCTTCGGCGAACCACCCTCGCAGGAGAACCCGATCTCGATGGCGGATTTCCCGGGCGTCTTCTTCCTGTTCGCCTGCCTCGCCTTCATCGCGATAGGCGGCTACTTCTTCTACCGCCGGATGCAGAAGGTGGCCGCGTGAGCAAGAACCCCGAGGCGCCGAACGAATTCGCCAGCCTGCCGCCGGACAACCCGGGCACGCCGATGGTCAATCGCGGCCCGATCGACCCCAACCACCGGCCGCACAACGAGATTGGGTTGCCTCTGCCCGCTATGCCGGAACTCCCGCCAGCCGCGGTCGAGGTCACGAACGTCTCGCGCTGGTACGGGAATGTGGTCGCGGTGAACGACATCACCTTCCGCCTGCAGCCGGGGATCACCGGCCTGCTCGGCCCGAACGGCGCCGGCAAATCGACCATGCTGCACATGCTCGCCGGCTTCCTCGCGCCCTCTTCGGGCACGGTGAAGGTGCTTGGCGAGACGACCTGGCGAAACCCGGGTATCTACGCGAAGCTGGGCCTCGTCCCCGAGCGCGAAGCGGTCTACGGCTTCATGCCTGGGCGCGAATTCGTCGTCCAGGCGGCGCAGCTCAACAAACTGCCGAACCCGGAAGAAGCTGCCGCCCGCGCCATCCACCGCGTCGAGATGGAGTTCGCCCAGGAGCGGCCCATGGGTGGCTACTCGAAAGGCATGAAGCAGCGCATCAAGGTCGCCGCTGCCATCGTGCACGAACCCCAGGTGCTGCTGCTCGATGAGCCGTTCAACGGCGCGGACCCTCGCCAACGCCTCCAG
>JBBSKE010000302.1:0-4994 GCA_038256595.1 Tepidiformales bacterium
CCAGAATCCGGCACCGAGGCCGCGAGCTCTTCGATTTCGGCTGATGACCCGATAATCCCGAGTTCGTCCCGGAGCCACTGGACCGCCGCGCCGGCGACAAAGACCGAGCCCTCAAGCAGGTATTCGGGGCCGCTCGGGCCCGCCCCCGCGCCGATCGACGTCAGCAGTCGGCCCTGCGAGGCGATCTGCGTGCGGCCACTGTTCGCGAGCAGGAAACAGCCCGTGCCGTAGGTGTTCTTCGCCTGCCCGGGCGCGCAGCCCTGGCCGAAGAGGGCCGCCTGCTGGTCGCCGGCGATGCCACAGATCAGGATTGGCGCGCCGAGGACATCCTCGCTGGTGACGCCGAACATCGAGGACGACGGCTGCGGGAGCGGAAGAATGGCGCGCGGGATGCCCAGCGGCTCGAGCAGGGCGTCATCCCAGCGGCCGCGGCGAATGTTGAAGAGGAGCGTGCGCGAGGCGTTCGTGAAGTCGGTGACGTGGCGTGCGCCGCCCGTCAGCTTCCAGGCGAGCCAGCTGTCGATGGTCCCGGCGGCGAGTTCGCCAGCTTCGGCCCGGCGGTGCAAGTCCGGGTCTTCGCGCAGCATCCAGGCGAGCTTCGTGCCCGAGAAATATGGGTCGAGCGTCAGCCCGGTCGCGCGGTGGTAGGCCGGTTCGTGGCCGGCCGCGCGCAATTCCTCGCAGTCGGTCGCGGTCCGGCGGTCCTGCCAGACGATAGCGCGGCCGGTCGGTTCGCCAGTGGCGCGGTCCCAGAGGAGCACCGTCTCGCGCTGATTCGCGATGCCGAGCGCGGTCACATCGCGAATCTCGCGGCCGGCCGCGTCCAGCGCGTCGTGTATCGCGTCCAGTGTCGTCTGCCAGATTTCGTCGGCGTCGTGCTCGACCCTGCCCGGCTCCGGGAAATATTGCGTGATTGGCCGCTGGCCGAGCCCGGCGATGGCGCCATCCGGACCCACCAGGAGCGCGCGAGAACTCGTCGTTCCCTGGTCGATGGCGAGGATAAGGGGGCTGCTCATCCTTCAAGTATAGGCTCGCAGCGTGAAAATCGAACGTCCCGCCGTGTGCGAACTGTCTTATTTCTGGGGCGAACTGCCAGCAGCTTCGATCCGGGTCACGCGCTCCTTCAGGCGGCTGTTTTCGAGCCGCATCTCTTCGAGCTCCTTGCGCAGGGCCTGGACTTCGTCGCTGGTGCTCGCGCCTTTGCGCAGTTCGATTGCGGCGTAGCGGGCGGCGCGCACACCGCGGCCGTCGAGTTCCCGTTTCGCCATGTCGTCGAGGTGGCCAGCGACGCCCGGGTCGCCGATTTCGCGCAACGCGTTCGCCGCCGAGACGCGCACGCGATAGTCGGGGTCCCGCAGCAATTCGACGAGCCGGTCGGAGACGCGGCCCTCCTGGTCGGGCACGTGTTTCGCCAGCCGGCCGAGGGCGAGCGCCGCCCAGCGCCGGGCCTGCGTCGGTTCGCCGTATTTCGTCGCCGAATCGAGCAGGTCGATGCCGCGCGGGTCTCGCAGTTCAACCAGGCCATCGATACAGCCAACACGCACGACTTCGCGGAAAGAGCGGCGATCGAAGTTCGAGGCGATCGCTTCGAAGGCGCCGGGGACGCGCAGCTTGCCGATGCTCCGGTTCGCCTCGGACTCGACGAAGTAGGACTGGTCTTTGCGCGCGAGGGGCAGGAGCGCTGCGAGCACGGAACTTTCGCCGCGGAAGTTTCCCAGCCCGGCGACGACGCCACGGCGCGCTTTCGGGTTGCGCACCTTGAGCAGCCGGAGCAGGGCGTCACGGGCGGCTTCGCTGGCGATTGCGCCGAGTGCCCGGCCCGCCGCTGCCTGCACGGCCCAGAATCGGTCGCCGGAGACCGCTGCTTCGAGCGCGCGAATAGCTTCGAGCCCACCCTTCTTGCCGAGCTGGGTCGCGGCCCACTGGCGGCCCGAGATGTCGTCGTCGTCCGCGAGCTGGAGGACGAGCTCGCCGACGGATTTGTCGAAATCGACCGTCTTCAGGACGTCGTTGTGCGGGTCGAAGCGGCAAACGTCTGGGCGAGACGCCAGCGGGAAGACGAATGTCTGCTCCGGCCCGTCCATTTCGACCTTAAAGGCGACGGGCTTCTTGCGGCCGGTGCGGAAGTCGATAGCGAGCGGCACGCGGAAGATCGGTGTGCCATTTTTCGTCGATTGCGTCTGCTTTACGGTCACACTGGCGCAGTTCGCGGCCGCATCCCAACTCCAGCGGACGTTGAACTCAGGGTGGCCGGGGCTGTGGACCCACTGCTGCAGGAACCATTCGATGTTGCGGCCGGTCTCGGCTTCGACGGCCGCCGCGAGGTCGCTCGTGACGACGCTGCGGTCCTGGTTGTCACGCACGTAGCGCTGGATCGAGCGGAAGAAGCCATCGTCGCCGAGCAACGACCGCAACATGTGGAGAACGACGCTGCCCTTCTCGTAGAGGTGCCGGTCGAAGACGTCAATCGGCTCGTTCCAGACGTTCGAGACGATTGGCCGCCGGTAGCGCTCGCCCAGGTAGAGTTCCGTGTTCTCGACGATGCCCTGGCGATATTCGTCGAGGCCGTGCTTCTGCTCTTCCCAGAGGCATTCGAGATAGGTCGCGAAGCTCTCGTTGAGCCAGCCGTGGCCCCAGTCGCGGCAGGTCAGCAGGTCGCCGAACCACATGTGCGCGAGTTCGTGCGAAATGAGACCGTCGCCGGATGCGTCGCGTGACGCTTTCTCGTCGTGGATGAGGTCCTCGGTCATCGTCGTGGCGCTGGTGTTCTCCATGCCGCCGAAGACGAAATCGCGCACGACAATCTGCGAGTATTTCGCCCAGGGGTAGGGCATGCCGGTCACACGCTCGAAGCAGGCGACCATCTCCGGTGTGTTCGCGAAGGTCGCGCGCGCATTCTCGACGTCTTTGGCCTCGACGAAGTAGTCGATCGTGAGGCCGTTCTTACTCGCGTCGATGCGCTCAAATTCGCCAGCCGCGAGCGTGATGAGGTAGGTCGCGTGGGGGCGCTCCTGCTTCCAGTGGAAGGTGCGCGTGCCATCGGCGTTGTCGCGCTGGGCATCGAGCCGCCCGTTCGAGAGCGCGTGCCACGTCCCGGGGACGGTCACGATCATCTCGCTGGTCTGCTTGTCGTTCGTGTTGTCGTAGCAGGGGAACCAGTAGCTGTTGTCTTCGTCCTGGCCCTGCGACCAGACCTGGGCCGGCTTGTCCGGGTAGCCTTCGTCCGGGCCGGGGAAATAGAGCCCGATACGCGGAGTGGCCGCGTAGGTGGTTTCGACTGTGAACTGCTGGCCGCGCTTGGCGTTGCCCAGCGGAATCGTCAGGCGCCGCCCGTCGTAGTGGTACTTGGAGAGCGATTCGTTCACCGTGACATCGCTGATATCCATCTCGATGGCGTCGAGGATCAACTCGAGCGGGCCGTCGTTCAGGGCGGTTACGGTGTGTGCGGCCGTGCCCGAGACGGAGCGCGCCTCGGCGTTCACGGCGATGTTCAGGGCAAGGTGCTGGAAATCGACCACCCGGTCGCGCGGCCAGGCTGGCTTGTCGCCGGGAAGGGCGTGTCCCTGTGGCCCGGGGCCATCCGCTTCGTGGTCCGTGAGTCGCAGCCATCGCTCGTTAGCCAGGTTCATCGTGTCGCCCTCCCGCAGCTTCGGATGCTAACGGCGTCCGCTGCCATATGCACGAATCGATAGCGGCAGACGAATCGTGTGGCGCTTGCGACGACTCTCCCGTGCCCGGACAATCGCGCGCATGACCAACTGGGAATGCCCGGCCTGCGGGCGATTCTTCGGCCGCGAGGGCCAATCGCACGTCTGCGCGCCGGCAATTTCGCTCGACCAGTACTACGCCGACCGTCCGCCCGCCCAGCGCGCCACTTGCGACGCCGTCATTCGCCTGCTCGAATCGCTCGGCCCGGTGGTGGTCGAACCGGTCGGTGTGGGCATCCTCTTTAAGAAGCGCTCGACCGTCGCCGAACTGCGGCCGCGGCGGGACCACCAGTCACTCTCGTTCGCCCTGTCGCGAAAGTTGACCCACCCGCGCGTTACGCGGACGACACGGATGGGCGCGGGGAGCAGCCGCTACTGGCTCGGCGTGCCTGTGTCATCGGCCAGCGACATCGACGAGCAGATCAGCGAGTGGCTCGCCGAGGCCTACTTCGACAGCCGATAATCCAGATAGTTCGCGGCGGGCATGCAGTCGGAGTCGGAAAAGTTGTCTGGTGGGGCCATTGTTGTTCACACCATTCGTGACCATCGCTGCTATTGATCGCATATAGTGCATGCCAAGGAGCCATCCGATGGCGATGTTGCTTTCATATGAGCCGATTTTGAGCCTAAAGCACTTCATGATGGTCGTGGGAGAACTGGAGACCGATGGGGAGAAACCTCGTCCGGTGTATTCAGTTTTGCTATATGCCGCCGGAGGAGGAGTCGACGGACAACTCCACACGTATATGACATCGCATGCTGCCTTGATGGACGGACTCACAGGCCCGAACTGGCTTCTGATGGCGATCGAAGACATAGAGGGTGATTTTCCGAAGATTATCGACTTCCGGCCAGAGGACGTCTATGCGATTGGACGGAGTCTCGGGGTCCCACCCGATGCATTGCCATGTCTGACGATGTTTACTAACCCACTTCAAAGCCAGAATACCGTCACGCTGCCCCTCAAAGAATTCTTTCCGGAGTCGGCGGACCTCGATGAGAAATTGACAGACTTCTTTCGAAGTTTGGCCTCTGTAATCGATCGACACGCTGAAGCGCCCGACGAAGAGCGTTTAATGCTGGTGAGCGAAGCTATTCTTCGTGAGTGGCCGCTCGAATCCGAGTGGTTGAAAGAAGCACGAGACAACGGAGAACGCGGACTGCGCTCCGTGGAGGTCGCGGGGAACGTCGCCAAGTCCCTGACGGCCGTTCTTGTCCTCCTTGGCGCGCTTTTCAAGTGACACCACGGGAAGCCTTCTAATAAACCAGCGCGACACCCTCGCCGCG
>JBBSKE010000303.1:0-4988 GCA_038256595.1 Tepidiformales bacterium
CCTACCGAAAGCTTCGGCGGGCAGTCCTAGTGGACTTGGAACGTTTGGTTAGACGGCTTCCTCCATTCAGCCAGCCTAAATCCCGCAACATTGTTGTCTGAATTGACCGCCCGGCGCTCCTGAGCCCGGGCGTTTCTGCGTTCCGGGTGGGGTGGGAGTATCGACCAGATTCGCCTGCCATCGACGATCAGAACCCCGCGCACAAGTAAGGGGTCGCTCGGCGTGGCCCCGACATCGTTGGCACCTGGCGTCGCGTGGCCATTCGAGGCAGAGTAGGCCGTCGCGATGCCCGGGTGGCGAATCACCCAACCCCTTGCTCGCGCGCAGGGTTCCGAAGCCTCTGGTGCTTTGAGCCACCATTGTTCGCCCTGCCACAGATCAGTCAGAACCCCGCACGCGAGTAAGGGGTCGCTCGGCGTGGCGCCCATCGACTTCGTTGGCACCTGGCGCCGCAAGGCCATTCGAGTCGGAGCAGGCGGTCTCGATGCTCGGGTGGCGAATCACCCAATCCCTTGCTCGCGCGCAGGGTTCCGACTGTGTAGTGCCGTGCGCCGCCCCTGTTGCCCGGGTGCGAAGTGTTCGCCTGCCAACGATTAGTCTCGATTCCCGATTGGGTTTCAGGCGAAGAATTAGGGCTTGAAGAATCTCCCAATCCATCAAGCCCCGGCGTCCCGGATGCCCCGGGCAGGCAGCCCCTTCGGGCTCACGCGTTCAGAAGACCACCTACCTCCTTTCGGCGAAGCGCGAAACGATCGCTGGCTCTTCCGCCTGGTTGAGCGCCGAGATCGTGTTCATCGAACGGACACCGCGGCGGAAGAACGCCGGCAGGTCAGCATCTTCGCTATCGACGGGGACGTTCCCGAAGTCGACCGTGCGGCGAGTGTCGCGATGGTTGTCGTGGTTCGAGGTCTGCGGGATGAAACCGGTCGCGATAACCGTCATCTGCACGTCTTCGCCCACGCGCGCATCGACAACCGTGCCGAAGATGATGTTGGCCGACGGGTCCACGACCTCGGCGATGACGCGCGCGGCATGGTCGAGTTCGGTCAGCTTCAGACTGCCATCGTGCGTGATGTTGAAGAGCACGTTCTGGGCGCCGTTGATCGACTGGTCGAGGAGGGCGCTGTGGGTGGCCTGGTGGGCCGCATCCGTGGCGCGCTTTTCGCCCGTGCCAGTGCCGACCGAGAGCAGCGCCGGGCCCGCCTGGGACATCGTCGCGCGCACGTCGTTGAAGTCGAGGTTAATCGAGCCGTTCTGGCTGATGACGTTCGCAATCGACTGGATCGCCTGGCGGAGGACGTCGTCGGCGGCTTCGAAGGCCTGCTCGACGGTCGCATCGGCCGGGCAAATCTCCACGAGCCGCGAGTTCGGGATGACGATCAGGGTATCGACCTTCTCCTTGAGCCGGGCGATGCCTTCTTCGGCCTGGCGGGCACGGCGGCTGCCTTCCCAGGCGAACGGCTTGGTCACGACGCCAATCGTGAGCGCGCCGCAGTCCTTGGCGATTTCGGCCACGACCGGGGCAGCGCCCGTGCCGGTGCCGCCGCCCATGCCGGCGCAAACGAACACCATTTCGGCGCCACGGAGCAGTTCGTAGAGCTCTTCGCGGCTCTCATCGGCGGCGCGCTCGCCACGGGTCGGGTCGCCGCCGACGCCGAGGCCCTTGGTCAGTTTCTCGCCGATGCGGACGCGCTGCTGCGCCTCGGAGGTCGCGAGTGCCTGGGCATCAGTGTTGCAGGCGACGAACTCCACGCCCGGGATGCGGGCCTGGATCATCCGGTTGACGGCGTTACAACCGCCTCCACCGACCCCGACGACTTTGATATCTGGCAGGCCATCTTCGTGGCGAATGTTCATGACTGTTCCCCCTTTGCGGTGTGTTTCGCTGCGCTTGAAATCGTCGAGACTCATGGCGGTTTTCCTCCCCTGGCTGGCTGAGCGTTATCGGCTGACTGGCTGGCTACTGTGGCAAGAACGACCGCCCGATGGCGGCGAGGCGGCGGACGAGTCCGCCCCCTCCTGGCATTTCGAAACGGGCAGATGGCATTGGGGCTTCGATATATCGAACGTCCCGGTCGCCCAGTGCGTATTCCACGAGGCCGATGGCCGTGGCGAAGCTCGGCGTTCCGATGAGATCACTCAGACCGGAATAGCCGTGTGGCCGGCCCACGCGGACCGGGATGCCGAGCTTGTCCTCGGCCAGTTCGGCGAAGCCCCGGAGCAGGCTGCTCCCGCCGGTGAGCACGATTCCGGCCGCCAGGCGGTCGAGATAGCCGGCTCGCTTCAATTCGACGGCGAGGGCTTCGAGGATCTCCTCTGCCCGCGCCTGGAGGATTTCGTTGACGTGCACCAGCGGCACACGCTTCTGCGTCTGCGTGCCGAAGGTCTGCAGTTCGACGGTGTCGTTCACGTTCGCGGACGGGTCGGCATAGGCGGCCCCGAACTCGCATTTCACCCGCTCGGCGCTCTCCCACGGGCAGCGAAGCACGCGCGCGAGGTCGTGCGTCAGGTGCGAACCGGCAATCGGGATGCAGGCCGTGTGCGCAATCGAACCTTCGTCGTAGACGGCCAGCGAGGTGGTGCTGCCGCCGATATCGACGACCGCCACGCCCTGCAGCCGCTCCTGCGCTTCGACCACACTCATCGAGGAGGCGAGCGATTCGAGGACGATGTCGTCGACCTGCACGCCCGCGCCTTCGACGCATTTCGTGAGGTTCTGCACGGCGCTGACAGCGGCGGTGATGATGTGCGTCTCCGCGTCGAGCCTGCCGCCATACATGCCGACCGGGTCGCTCACCTGGTCGGTCCCTTCGACCCAGTAGCCGCGGGGCATCACGCGCAGCACCTGGCGGTTCGTCGGGATGGCGATCTGGCCGGCGCTTTCGAGCACGCGCGCCCGGTCGTCGAGCGAAATCGGGCGCGAACGGTCCGGGATGGCGATGATGCCGCGGTTGTTCTGCGAGGTGATGTGCGAGCCGCTGATCCCCACCACAGCGCTCAGGATGCGCATCCCGCAGGACTGTTCGGCCTTTTCGACCGCGATCGCAATCGCCTCGCGGGCCGATTGGATGTTGTCGATGACCCCGCGCGTGAGCCCCGAGGCGGGCGCCACGCCAATCCCCAGGATGCGCGCTTCGCCCTGTTCTCCCGTGTCCCCGACGATGACGGCGACTTTGGTCGAACCAACATCAATGGCTGCTACTGTGCTGCGACGTTTCATATCCTGGCTCCGTGGTGGGTCATTGCAGTACCGGCCTGTTGCCAAACCGGAGGTCGATGGTCGTGTAGTTGATGTTGTCCGCCCGGGCCCGCTGGGCCATGGCCGCCCAGACTTCCAGCTTGTAGCTGATCGAACTTGAGTCGCCGAAAATGGCCGTGTCACCGTCGGCCGTGGTCACCTGGAGGCCCCGCTCGGGCACATAGGCGACTTCAGCCACGACGGCGCCCAGCGTCTGCGGCAGCCCCGCGTAGATCTCGGCGGCGGCATCGACGGCCTGGTAGTCCACCCGGTCGCCCTGGAAGCGCGAACCTGGCTGCGAGCTGCGAATCACCGGCGAGCCTGCTGGCGGCGGCATTGTGCCGAGGACCACGCCCTCGCGGTCGATCGTGTAGCTCACGCCGCTCTGCTCCCACGTGCCCCACGCCTGGCGCTCGGTGATCACGATCTTGATCCCGTGCGGCCATTCGCGTTCGATCTTCGCCGACTGCACGAGGGGCAGCTTGTAGAGCGCCGTCTGCGTCTCCTTGAGGTCGACGGTGATCATGCGTTCGCCGAAGACGGCCGAGTTCGAGACAACGGACTCCGTCGTGATCAGCGAATTGCCCTCCACCGTGATGTCGCGGACGTGGAAGTAGGGCGATTGCCAGACCCAGTAGCCGGCCGCGCTGGCGCTCGCGAGGACCACCGCGGCGACCGTCGAAGCGTAGAATTTCCAGCCCGGGCGCCAGTCGAAGGCGCCCGCCGAAAGCGAAGCCGGGCTGATCCGGCGCTTCCTGCGAATCTCGGCGACCGGCTGCACACCGACCCTCGCGGTGCGGCGGACGATGGTGCGAGGTGGGGCTTCGGCGCGCGTGCGGTCCTCGCCCACGACCATCTTGTTGCGCTTGACGATCAGTCGCTGGCTGGCGGGCGGCGTCTCGGTGACGCGGGTCGGGAGGTTCCGGCGGCGAATCTTCACAGTCGCGACCTCCGTTCCGCACGCGCGAGGCCGAGATCGAGGATGCGCGTGAGCAGGGTCGAATAGTCGAGCCCCTGCGCCTCCCAGAGCTTCGGATACATGCTGATGTTCGTGAACCCGGGAATCGTGTTGATCTCGTTCGCGAAAATCTCCGTGCCGTTGCGGACGAAGAAGTCGACCCGAGCGTAGCCTTCGCAGCCCATCACCTTGTACATGCGGAGGGCGAGTTCGCGGACCTCCTCCTCCACTTCCGGGGCGATGCGCGCCGGGATGTGGAGCGAACTGGTCGAACTGGCGTCGTACTTGCTGGCGTAGTCGTAGAACTCGCGGTCGGGCGCGATTTCACCGGTGCCCGAGACATCCGGCTTCTCGTTGCCGAGGACCGAGCACTCGACTTCCTGGCCATCGACCTGCTCTTCGATGATGATCTTGTCGTCATAACGAAAGGCCGATGCGAACGCCGCGCCGAGGTCTTCGCGCGAACGAACCTTTGAGACACCGACGCTTGAGCCGCCATTCGCGGGCTTCACGAAGCAGGGATAGCCAAGATTCTTCTCGATCAGACGGCGGAGAGCGTCGGAGTGCTCGCCCATCTCCCACGATTGCGCGACCACATGGCGCGCGATCGGCACGTCGGCTTCGCGGAAGAGCGCCTTCATGAGCGCCTTGTCCATGCCGATTGCGCTCGCGGCCACCCCGCAGCCGGTGTAGGGCAGGCCGACCATCTCGAGGAGGCCCTGGATGGTTCCGTCCTCGCCGTTCGTGCCGTGGATCAGGGGGAAGGCCATGCCGCAGGTCGCAAGTGTTGCC
>JBBSKE010000304.1:0-4973 GCA_038256595.1 Tepidiformales bacterium
CCTTCGTGGTGGCCGTCAGGGTGGACGTAGGAGATGTGGCGCGCTTCGAGATGGCCGCACATCGTGTTCGTGCCCGTGATCCACATGCCGTGGCCGTCGCGCACGCTCAGGTTGCCGCCGTGGCTGGTCACGAGGTTCGCGCGATAGAGGTCGCGGCCCACCTCCTGGAGGTCGCGCAGGGTGGCGGGAGGAATATTCATACCCGCCACCCTGCCAGACGCGTGCTCCCGGTCAACCCCTCGCGAGGCTAGGCGGTCGGGCGGCGCATCGGCATGAAGCCGCCGCCATCAACATAGATGCGTTCGTTCGTGACGTAGCGGGCGGCGTCGCTCACGAGGAAGCGGACGACTTCGGCAACGTCCTCGGGCTGGCAGACGTGGCCGAACGGGCTGGTCGCGTCGAGCGTACGGATGTCCTGGACGCCCTGCGTAGCACGAGCGAGGCGCTTGCCCATCTCGGTCTCGACGAGGCCGGGGGCGACGATGTTGACGTGGATGTTGTTCGCGCGCTCTTCCTTGGCGAGGCCCATTGCGAGTGCTTCTTCGGCGGCCTTGCCCATGTTGTAGGGCGAGCCGTTCGGGCCGAAGGTGCGGGTGGCTGCGCTCGAAATCATGATGATGTCGCCGCGTCCACGGGTGCGCATCTGGGGAATCACCAGCTTCGAGAGGTAGAACGGCCCGAAGGCGTGGGTGCGAACGACGCGCTCCATCTCGGCCGGATCGGTATCGGCGACGGTCTGGCCGCGGCTGGCGATTCCGGCGTTGTTAATGAGGATGTCGATGCCGCCGAGTTCGGCGATGATCTTTTCGACCATGGACTGGCAGGCGTCGAAGTCATCGACCGAGCCCTGGAAGAGGTAGGCCTTGCCGCCGGCGGCCTCGATGGCAGCAGCGGTCTCTTTGGCGGCGTCCTCGTCCTTGCGATAGTTGATGGCGACGGTCGCGCCATCTGCGGCGAGGCCTTCGGAAATTCCGCGGCCGATTCCCCGGCCACCACCGGTGACCAGGGCCACGCGTCCTTGTAGTGTCATGCGAATTACTCCTGTTAGCGGGGATACTCCCGCTGCTGGCGATTCTACGCTCGTGGGATTTGTGGCAAACCGCCCGGCTCGAAGCCCGCGGACGGATTGCTGCGGGCCTGTCGAAGTCTTAACGATTAAGGCGGCCTTTCCTCGCGGCGCACGTAAATCGACCATAACTCCATGGCGGGATTACGGTGGCTGTGCGAGACTGCCGGTGATGCCGGGCGCAGGGTGAAGCGTCCAACGGCATCTGCGGGGTTGCCCCTAGGCATTCCGCGGTGCGAGGTACGTGGCAACCCGCACTAGCCAACCACGGAGGACAGGCGCAAGGTGAATCGAGGCAGGGAGGGACTCCCCGCCGATGTTCGCCCGACCCCCTTATGCAAACACCGGCATCCCGTGCGCGCTCGCACGCTCACTCCCGCCGCAAAGGCCGATTTGCCCTCCATATGGTCGTGGCCGCGTGCGCCGCGCTGGCAGTGCTGGTGACCTACCGCTTCCCGATTTCGACGGAGGCGTCGGTCCCCGAAAACATCTCGCCAACCTCGCTGACGGGCGTGACCGGTCTCGCCGAACCGCGCGACACCGCTGTTTTTCGCCCCGGGACAAGCCTCAATACCCAGGAATCGGTCACGATCCTGACGATTACCTCGGATATCACGAGCGTGCGGCCATCGGCGGCCATTTCGCCGCTTTCGTCGTTCTCCTCCGGTGCGGTCGCTGCGGCGGTCTCCTCTGGCGACGACGATGCGGGCGTGAAGCCGCTGGCCGAGATTATCGATCCGACGAAGCCGTTCCATCTCTATGTGACGAAGCCTTCGGACACGGTCTCGAGAATCGCCGAGTCCTACGGGATCACAAGCGGGACCCTGCTGGACAACAACCCGACGGTCCCGGAAACAGCGGTCATCCAGACTGGCCAGGAGATCCTGATCCCGCGCACCGACGGCATCATGCACAAGGTTGCCCTCGGCGAAACGGTCGACTCGGTCGTCGCGCAATACGACAACATCACCTCCGAGCAGGCGCTGGGTTACCGCCCGAACGCGCTCCGGGACCAGGCGGAAGTCCTCGAGGCGGGCCGCTTCGTGCTGCTGCCCGGGGCGACACGCAAGCCACCGCCCCCGCCGCCACCACCGCCTCAGCCGGTCATCGTGGTTCCTCCGCCAGCTTCTGGCAGCAGCGACGGCGGTGGCGGCTCGATAACCGCGCCCGCACCGAGCGGCGGCCGCTTCAGCCAGCCCCTCGCCCGTTACCGCGGCGTGAGCGACCACTTTGGCGTCAATCGCGGCGTGGGGCGCATCCACGAAGGCATCGACCTCGACCTCTACGGGCTGTGGAATTCGCCGATCTTCTCGTCGTGCTCCGGCCGCGTGAGCAAGGTCGAATACCTGACCTATAGCTACGGCTACCATGTGATCGTTGATTGCGGCGACGGTTGGACGACGCTCTATGCGCACATGAGCGAGATCTACGTGACGCCGGGCCAGAACGTCGGCCAGGGCACGCAACTCGGCCTCTCTGGCGTCACCGGATTCACGACCGGCGAGCATCTTCACTTCGAGATTCGCTACAACGGCGCGCCAGTGAACCCGGCGAACTACCTGACGTTCCACGGGTATTAGGTCGCTAGTTGCTAGCTTTTAGCTGCTAGCTTGATAATAGCCAGTCATTGGCTTCATCTGCGCCGGAAACAGTTAGTTCCCTATTGCTTTAGCTAGTAGCTAGCCGCTAGCAGCTCTATTCGATGACGAGGCCATCGATGCCCTCGGGCGCCGGCGGATAGTGCAGCTTGAGGGCTTCGAGCCGCGCAATGATCGCCTCGGCGATCACTACATCGCGGTACCAGCGACGATTCGATGGTACGACGAACCAGGGCGCTTCTTCGGTGTTGCAGTTCTGGACGATGTCCTCGTAGGCCACCATGTAGTCGTCCCAGAGTTTTCGGTCGTCGAGGTCGCCCATGCGGAACTTGTACTGCTTGGCGGGATTGTCGATGCGCTGCTGCAATTGGGCGCGCTGTTCTTCTTTCGAGATATGGATGAAGAACTTGAGGATCACCGTTTTTTCGCGCGATAGCATACGCTCGAACTGGTTGATCTCTTCGAAGCGCTCCTTCCAGCGGGACTCTGGCACCAATCCGCGCACCCGTTCGACGAGCAGTGATTCATAGTGCGAGCGGTTGAAGATGACCGTCTTGCCACGTTCCGGCACGGCCTTGTGGATGCGCCAGAGGTAGTCGTGGCTGCGCTCTTCCTCGCTTGGGACGCCGAAACTATGGACCGAACAGCCGACAGGTCCGCAATCGCGGAAGACGCTATTGGCGGCGCCATCCTTGCCGGCGGCGTCCATCCCCTGGAGCACGACGAGCAATCCGAAGCGGCCATCGGCGACGAGTTCGGCCTGGAGTTCGGCGACCCGGAGGCGGAGGGTCGTGATCTGCTCCCGAGCCTCCGCCTCCTTGAGGCCGTTCGTGAAGCCGGCGTCGTAGTTCTTGAGCTTGAATTTCTTGTCGCGCGGCGGAGAGAGGGGCTGGGAGGGATCCTTCGGCATGGTGAGCGGCTCCGAGTGGGAAGTGGAGCCGATGGTACGTGGCGGGGGCCTATGCGTCGCGGGGGGATCGTGACTCGAAGGCGCAACGCTCGCACGGCAGCGGTGGGGGCGGTAGGATTGGGCCACTTCCACCTTGTTACAGGAGCTCCACCCATGGCCACCCCCGATGAACTTCGCGCTTCGCTCGCCGAGAGCCGCGCTGCCTTCCGTGCCGCCCTCGAAGCCGTGACCGATGGCTGGGAAACCGTCCCGACAGCGGGCGAGGGCGAAGATGCCTGGTCCGCGCGCAAGGTCGCCGAGCACACAATCGGCGCCGAATCGTTCTTTACGACGGCCATTTGCGAGGCCTGCGGCTATCCTGGCCTCGACAAGCCTGCCCCACTTGCACTTGCAACCCCTGCCGAGGCGATCGTTGCCTTCGATGCCGCCGTCGAGAGCACGAACAAGAAGCTCAACTACGTCTCGGACACGGACCTCGTGAAAGAGCACGCTCGCATGGGCACCACCGAGAACATCCTGAACATCGGCATCGGCCACCTCCGCGAACACGCCGAGCAGATTCGCACCGCAACGGGGGCCTAGCCGTGGCCGACGAGAACATCCCCGAAGAAGAGGCCGAAGCGCCTTCGAACCCGGACCTCACCACCATCATGATCGTCTCGGACTTCGTCTGACCGTGGTGCTATATCGGCCTCGTTGAGGTCGAACGGCTGCGGGAGGAGTACAACCTCGAGGTGCGGTTCGCACCGTTTCTGCTCGACCCTTCGACGCCGATCGAGGGGAAGCCGCGCAAACAGATGAGCGAGCCCGGCGCACCACCTTCGGCCATGGAGGCACGGGGCACGGCGCTCGGGATTACCTATTCGCGCGGGCGCCAGTGGACCTCGAACTCGCTGCTCGCGCACGAGGCCTCGGAGCACGTCACCGAGCATGAGTCGACGGAGATCGCCTGGGCGTTCCACCGGGCGATGTTCAAGTCGTACTTCACCGACCTTGAGGATATCGCGAAGGCCGAGGTGCTCCTGCGCGTGGCCGGCGAATCGGGCGTGGCAGTGGAGCCGCTGCGCGAGGCGCTGGACGACCGGCGCTACCAGCAGCAGGTGCTCGATGCGCTGCAGTGGGCGCGCCAGGTCGGAATCAACGCGGTCCCGACGTTCGTTGTGGACGAGAAGTACGCCGTCGTCGGCGCGCAGGACCTCGCGGTCTTCCAGGGCATGATGGAACACCTCGAAAAGCGCCGGCTCGATGGCACGAGCGGTCCGAAAGCGGGCGAAGGCTAGGCTTTCGGCGGGCGCGGGCGCCAGGTGGTCTGCATTTTCGCGACTGGCGCGTCGCCGGGCTCGACTGCGGCTGCTGGCGGCCTCGCGGGCAGGTTCGCGGCGACTTCGGCCAGCAGGCG
>JBBSKE010000305.1:0-4938 GCA_038256595.1 Tepidiformales bacterium
GGTGCTTGATGTCGCGGTCGATCGAGCGGGCGACGAAGGTCGCGCCGGCAGCGAGGGCGATGCGAATCGGGTTGAGGGGGCGCTCCGTCGTGCCATAGGGCGACGACTTCGTGACCTTGCCCATTTCCGAGGTCGGGGAGAACTGGCCCTTGGTGAGGCCGTAGATCCGGTTGTTGAACAGGATCACGTTCAGGTTGATGTTGCGGCGCATCGCATGGAGGAGGTGGTTACCGCCGATGCTCAGGCCATCGCCGTCGCCGGTGACCACGAAGACGGTCAGTTCCGGGCGGGAGGTCTTGAGGCCGGTGGCTAGGGTCAGGGCGCGCCCGTGGATGCTGTGGAAGCCGTAGGTCTCCACGTAATACGGGAAGCGGCTGGAGCAGCCGATGCCGCTGATGAAGACGATGTCTTCCTTCGGAATCTTGAGGTCCGGGAGCATCTTCTGCATCTGGGCGAGGATCGAATAGTCGCCGCAGCCCGGGCACCAGCGCACTTCCTGGTTGGACGTGAAGTCCTTCCGGGTGAGCACCTTGAGGTCGGAGAGAATCGTGCCGTTAGAGGCAGTTTCCGTAATCATGATTAACCTCCAGCCAGTGCGGACGACGGGCCGAATTTGAATTCGAACGGTTCGCCAAGGCCAAGAATCTCATCGACCTTCGCTTCGAGCTCGGAGATCTTGAACGGCTGCCCCGCAATCTTGTTGAACGGGATGGCGTCCACGACGTACTTGGCGCGAACCATGAGCACGAGCTGGCCCGTGTTCAGTTCCGGCACGAGCACGTGCTTGTAGTTGCGCAGGACTTCGCCGAGGTTCGCCGGGAACGGGTTCAGGTGGCGAACGTGCGCCGTGGCGACGCTCAGGCCCCGTGCCCGCAGGTTTTCGCCGGCGGAGGTGATGGCGCCGTAGGTGCCGCCCCAGCCGAGAATCAGCAGGTCACCGGCGCCTGGGCCCGTGACTTCGATGTCCGGGATTTCGGCGACGATGTTCTCGATGCGCTGCTTGCGGATGTTGGTCATCCGGTGGTGGTTCTCGGGGTCGTAGTTGATGTCGCCGGAGTGCTCGGACTTTTCGATGCCGCCGATGCGGTGTTCGAAGCCCTTCTGGCCCGGGACGGCCCATGGGCGCGCGAGCGTCTCCGGGTCGCGCAGGTAGGGGTGCCACCCTTCCTGTTCCTTGGCGTAGCTGTACTTGATGACCGGCAGGTCGGCCACGGTCGGGATCTTCCACGGCTCGGAGCCGTTCGCCACGAATCCGTCGCTCAGGAAGATGACCGGGGTCATGTACTTGATGGCGATGCGGCAGGCTTCGAAGGCCATGAAGAAGCAGTCCGACGGGGTGGCCGGGGCGAGGATCGCCACCGGGGAGTCGCCGTTGCGGCCGTACATCGCCTGGAGAAGGTCCGATTGCTCGGTCTTCGTCGGCATGCCCGTGCTGGGGCCGGCGCGCTGCACATCAATAATGACGAGCGGGAGCTCGGTCATCACGGCGAGGTTGATGGCTTCGCTCTTGAGGGCGAGGCCAGGGCCGCTGGTGCCGGTGAGGGCCAGCGCACCACCGTAGGCAGCGCCGATCGAGGCGCCAACCGCAGCAATTTCGTCCTCTGCCTGGAAGGTGCGAATCCCGAACGCCTTGTGCTTCGCGAGTTCGTGAAGAATGTCCGAAGCGGGCGTAATCGGGTAGCTGCCGTAGAATAGGGAGAGACCGCTGCGCGCGGCGGCGGCGACAAACCCGAGGGCGGTCGCTTCGTTGCCGCTGATGTGGCGGTAGACGCCGGGTGCAACCTGGGCGGCCGGGACTTCGTAGCGAACGCGGAACATTTCCGTGGTCTCGCCGAAGTTATAGCCTGCTTTGAGGGCCTTGATGTTGGCATCGAGGACGGCGGGGTTGCGCTTGAACTGCTGCTCGGCCCAGCGGACGGTGGTGTCCATCTGGCGGCCATAGAGCCACAAGATCATTCCCAGTGCGTAGAAGTTGCGGGAACGGAAGCGGTCCTTCGCGTTGAGCGGGGTGCCTTCGAGCGCGAGTTCGTTCTGGCGGGTGATGCGCACGCGAACGAGCTGGTAATCGCTCAGGCTTCCATCGTCGAGCGGGCTCACGGCGTAGGCAGCCTTCTTCAGGTTGACGGCGTTGAACTCGTCTTCATCGACGATGAGGAGGCCGCCCTTGCGGAGGTCGCCGACATTCGTCTTCAGGGCCGCGGGGTTCATTGCGACGAGTGCGTCTGGCGCGTCGCCCGGGGTCCGGATGTCGGTGCTCGCGAAGGAAAGCTGGAACCCGGACACACCCGGCAGGGAGCCGGTGGGGGCGCGGATTTCTGCTGGGAAGTCGGGGAACGTTGAAATGTCGTTCCCGAAGACGGCGTTCGTTTTCGTGAACTGCGTTCCCGTAAGCTGCATCCCATCACCGGAGTCGCCTGCGAAGCGAATGGTGACGCGATCCAATTCCTGGATCATTGGCTTGGGACGAACCGGCGTATCAGTGGTCATCGGCCTGTACTATCCACCCTCTCGTGATTCAGCGGCCTGTTTCGGCCGCAGGGGTTAAGTGAGGAACTCCTCGGAAATGCTTCGGCGACATTCTTCCGAATTTCACCGGCGCGGACCAGTCCCACCTGCTTAACGCCGTGGGTTACAGGAAGTGTGCGATACCCATGTTTCTGCATGATGCCGACCGCGTGAGCATTGGCGGTATATCGAGAGCAGGTCCGGGGGTTGGCCGTCTGCATGGCCGCGTCCTGCGGCCGGTCCCGTTCAATGCGTTGTTCGTCCATACATTGTGCTGGCGCCCCACGCGTGGTGAGGGTGCCGGCCACATGGCCATCGCGCACCGCAAGAACGTAGGAGCCAGGCGCGGAACTCATGCTTTCGATGGCAGTTCGCATCGTGTCTGCGGGGGACACGGCAATCACCATATCAAGCACTTGAGCGCCCGGGGGAGATTGCACGAAACTGGAAAGCCGAGAGGATTCCATACGGTAGCCGCCACATTTCTGCGGGTATCGGCAGCGGCCCACACACCAGTGCGGAGGACGCATACCTTACCTAGAGTAATTGATTTCATCATTGCGTGCAGCCTCAGCTATAGGCGAGACCCTCGTTTTCCGGTCCTTTTGGCCAAATTGATGTGAATTCTCGATGCTTGCTCCGGGTCGCGTCTTTTCCTTGGCCCTTGCGCTGCCATCCTGCGGCGGCCATCCCGGCCGTGCCCGGCGCCCCGCAGGGTTCCGTCGGAATTCCCTATTTCTCGGTTGCAGGGCGGTAACCAGCCTGCACGAACATCTCCCGCGAGCCGATATTTCGTGTACGGCCGGGTACGGCCAGGAGAAGCCGACGCATGACAGCGAATGCACCAATCCAGGCGGCACGCGCCGACTTTCTTGATCCTTCGCTCTATGACGATTCTTCGTTGACAGCGCTTTCCCACGCGACGCAGGGGACCTTACTGACTGGACTTTCTCACGCATTTGATCTCGCCGAGGGGAGAAAGCCAGGGCACGCCCAGCGCGTCGCCTACATCGGCATCAGCCTCGCCGCCGAAATTGGCCTTTCGCCCGACGAGATCGAATCCGTCTTCTTCGCCTGCCTGCTCCATGATGTCGGCATGTCCGGCATCGGATCGACGCTTCATCTTCAGGTCGGCCGCGGACTGCGGGCGATGAACGGCGAAGCCTCGGGCGATGACATCCTCGCCTCGGTGCCGTCCGGTTCCTGGCCGGATGCCGTCCAGGCGGTCGCTCGCCACTGTGAAGTCGGCGCTCGCGTCGCCCGCAAGATGGGCCTCGGCGAGGCCGTGGCCGGCGCAATCGCGGCCCACCACGAAAGTTGGGATGCCTCGACGGTGACCGCGCCGATTATCACGCGCATCGTCGCCGCCGCTGACCGCATCGAATCCATGATCGATACCGAGGGCACGCCGCTCCTCGTTCGCCGCAAAGGTCCCTCGCTCGTCCGCGATATGGCAGGCCGCGAATTGGACCCGGAAGTCGCCTCCACGCTCATCGAGCTTGCCAGCCGCGATAGCTTTTGGTTCGGGTTTTATGACAACGACCTCGCCTCCACGCTCATGACCATGAACTTCGGCAGTGCCCTCCAGGGCGAGGACCTGTTCGACTTCCTCGGAGTCATCAGCGACGTCGTGGATGCGCGAAATGGCCGCGAAACCGGCCGCGGCAGGCGTGTTGCCATCACCGCCCGCACACTCGCCCTCACCTGCGACATGCCAGAACGGCGCGCTGACCTCATCCGCGTTGCCGCCCTTCTGCAAGACCTCGGCACGCTTGGCGTTGCGAGCTCCGTGCTGAGCAAGCCGGATATCCTCTCGGTCGACGAGATGACGGCCATCCAGCTCCACCCTATATATGCGCGCGACATCCTCAGCGAGATCCCGGGCATGGGCGCCGCCTCCTGGTGGGTCAGTTGTCACCACGAGCGCATCGATGGCAAGGGCTATCCAGGGATGCTCGAAGGCGACGAAGTCCCGCTCGAAGCGCAGATCATCGGCCTTGCTGAGGCCTACGATGCCCTCACCAGCGATCGCCCGTATCGCCGGGCAATGTCGCCAGACGGTGCCATCGCGGTGGTCCGTGGCCTCTCCGGCGCGCGTTTCCGCCGCGACCTGGTCGATCGCTTCGAAGGCGTCGCCGAAGGAATCAGCATTTCCGTTTAGGTCGGTTCGCGCCGTCACTCTTGAATTCGTTCTCCAGGAGCCAGGGCCGCCACGGTGGGCCTGGCTTTCTTGCGTCTTGCAAGGACTCGCTACAATGCCGGTACCCGGGAACTCCGGGCTGGTCTAGATAGTAGGAGTCGCAGATGACAGCACGCGTGGTGACCCTTGCCCGGCAGGTCGGAACGACTGGCGAAGAAGTTGCGCGGGGCGTCGCGGACCGCCTCGGCTTCCGGCACATCGACTACCAGATTATCCAGGATGCGGCGAGGGAA
>JBBSKE010000306.1:0-4900 GCA_038256595.1 Tepidiformales bacterium
TCCCGATCGAGATCATGCTCAGCCCGCTCCTCAGCACCGAGGGCATCCTCGTGACGGCGGCCATTCGCGACATAAGTGTGCGTCGGGCGGCCGAGACGCATCTCGTCCAGATGGAGGAACGTTACCGCGGTCTCCTCGAAGCTGCCCCGGATGCGATGGTCGTCGTCAACGAGGCCGGCGAGATCGTCATGTTGAACGTCCAGGCTGAGATGCAGTTCGGCTATCGCCGCGACGTCCTGCTCGGTCAGCCGGTCACGAACATCATCCCCGAAGGATTCGCTGAGCGGCTCATCGCCGACGAGACGCGTTCGACCGCCGAGGCGCTCGCGCAGCAGATCGGCACGGGCATCGAACTTGTCGGCCTGCGCAAAGACGGCACCGAGTTCCCGATCGAGATCATGCTCAGCCCGCTGGAGAGCGAATCCGGGATTCTCGTGACTGCCGCGATTCGCGACATTAGCGTGCGCCGGGCCTCCGAGACGCACCTCGTCCAGATGGAGGAGCGTTACCGCGGCCTCCTCGAAGCCGCCCCGGATGCGATGGTCGTTGTCGATGAAGCCGGCCAGATCGTGCTCCTCAACGTGCAGGCCGGGCGACGATTCGGCTACAACCGCAGCCAGCTCATCGGTGAGCCTGTCACCCTCATCATTCCCGACGGCTTCGCCGAACGGCTGAAGGCGGACGAGACGCGTTCGACCGCAGAGGCGCTCGCGCAGCGAATCGGCACGGGGATCGAACTTGTTGGCCTTCGCAAAGACGGTTCGGAATTCCCGATCGAGATCATGCTCAGCCCCCTCGAGAGCGAGGGCGGCACACTCGTTACGGCCGCCATTCGTGACATAAGCGTACGCCGTGCCGCCGAGACGCATCTCGTGCAGATGGAGGAGCGCTATCGCGGACTCCTCGAAGCCGCGCCCGACGCGATGGTCGTCGTGAACGAAGCAGGCGCAATCGTGCTCTTGAACGTCCAGGCCGAGAAGCAATTCGGCTATCGGCGCGATGAACTGCTCGGCCAGCCAGTCAGCAATCTCATTCCCGAGGGCTTCGCCGAACGGCTCGTCACAGATGCCCGGCGCTCGACGGAAGAAGCGCTGGCCCAGCAGATCGGCACCGGCATCGAACTCATCGGCCTGCGGAAAGACGGCACCGAGTTTCCAATCGAGATCATGTTGAGCCCGCTCGCCAGCGAGGATGAGGTGCTCGTCACGGCGGCCATTCGCGATATCACTCGCCGGCGCAAGGCCGATGCCGAGCTGCTTCACACCGTGGAGGAACTGCGACGCTCGAACCTGGAGCTCGAACAGTTCGCCTACATCGCCTCGCACGACCTGCAGGAGCCGCTGCGAATGGTCTCCAGCTACACCCAACTGCTCTCCCGCCGCTACAAGGGGAAGCTGGACGCCGACGCAGATGAGTTTATTGGCTTCGCCGTCGATGGTGCGACGCGTATGCAGCGGCTGATCCAGGACTTGCTCATCTTTTCCCGCGTCGGCACCGCCGGGCAGGAATTCCGGCAGGTCTCCAGCGATGAAGCATGCCGCCAGGCAGAACGGAACCTCTTCCTCGCTATCCAGGACAGCCAGGCAGTGGTAACGCGCGGGCCGCTTCCCGATGTGCTCGCCGATGAACGGCAGCTCGTGCAGGTCTTCCAAAACCTGATCGCAAACGCAATAAAATACCAGGCGAGCAAAATTCCCCAAATTCATGTCGCAGCAGACTACAATGACGAACAACAGAAATGGACGTTCGCTGTTCGCGACAATGGCATTGGCATCGAAAGCAAGTATTTTTCGAAGATTTTCGGAATGTTTCAGCGCCTTCATGGGCGCGAGGAATACTCCGGTACAGGGATCGGGCTGGCAATCTGCAGAAAGATTGTCGAGCGGCACGGCGGGTCCATATCGGTTGAATCAACGGTCGGGTCGGGTTCGACATTCCGGTTTTCGATGCCGGCACCCGAATCGAATTCGAAATAATGGAAGCGAGAGATCTTGTGCTGAATGTCCTCCTCGTAGAAGATAGCCCCGGCGATGTTCGCCTTACCCGCGAGGCTTTTCGGGAAGCGAACATGTCTATCACGCTGCATGTGGCGACGGACGGCGTCGAGGCCATGGCGTTTCTCTACCACCAAGAGCCATTCCTCCATGCTCCGCGGCCAGATCTCATCCTTCTCGATCTCAATCTACCGAAAATGGACGGACGCGAAGTGCTCGCCCGAATCAAGGAAGACCCCGGCCTGACGATGATTCCGACCGTCATCCTGACCACCTCCGAGGCGGAAGCAGACGTCCTGAAGAGCTACGAACTGCGAGCGAATAGCTACCTCAGTAAGCCCGTAGAGCTCGAATCGTTCGAAAACCTTGTTCGAAGCATCAACGATTTCTGGCTGACGAAAGCCAAGCTTCCGCAGCAATCGAAGGTCGGATAATGCTCGAATCGATCCAGATGCTCCTCGTCGTCGAAGACAACATGGGCGACGCCCGGCTATTGCGCGAAATGTTCTACGAAGAGGGAATGCACGACACCCTCCTCACGCACGTCACCTGTATGCAGGATGCAGAGGTCTACCTCGCCGAACATGCCGTCGATATCATCTTGCTGGACCTCGGACTGCCGGACGCAGAGGGCCTCGGAGCCGTGCGCCGCGCCCACGCCGCTGCTCCTCGCGTTCCGCTCGTGGTCCTGACCGGCCGGGACGACCAGATCCTGGCGAGCCAGGCGCTCCACGAGGGTGCCCAGGACTACCTCGTGAAGGGCCAGATCGAATCTCGCGGTCTCCTTCGCTCCCTTCGCTACGCGGTGGAACGCACGCACATGGAAGAGGCGCTCTACCTTGAACGCGAGCGCGCCGAAGTCACCCTGAACAGCATCGGCGACGCCGTCATCAGCATCGACATCGGCGGGCATATCGCCTTCCTCAACGTTGTCGCCGAATCGATGACCGGTTGGCCCCTGATCCAGGCGATGGGACGTCCGATGGGTGAGGTCGTCCGGATCGCGAATTCCCGCACGGGCGAACCGGTAAATTATCCATTCAGCGTGGCCAATGATCCGCGACAGCAGAAGCTTCCCGAAGATTCCGTGCTCATTCGCCACTTCGACAGCCGCGAGATCCCCATTGAGGACTCAATCGCAACAATCTACGACCGCGGGGGAAAGGTCTGCGGTTCTGTCCTCGTCCTGCGCGACGTCACCGAGCGCCGCAGCTCCGAGACCGAAATGCGCAAGAGCGACGAGCGCTTCCGGCGTCTCTTCGATGCGAACACGATCGGCATCACCATCTCGGACCTCAGCGGTCGCACCCACGAAGCAAACGATGTCTATCTCGATATGCTCGGCTACTCGCGCGACGAACTCCTCGCGGGTGAGTTCCGCTGGGACTTGCTGACCCCCGAAGAACACCGCCTGAGCACCCAGAATGCCGTCGATGCCCTCCGCGCGACCGGGCGCGCGCAGTCCTGGGAGAAAGAGTACGTCCGCAAGGATGGCTCCCTCGTTCCCGTCCTCATCGGCGTCGCCATGCTCGACGCGACCGAAGGTACCTGCATCACTTACGTGGTCGACCTCTCCCGCCGGCGACAGCTCGAAGAGCAGCTCCGCCAGTCGCAGAAGATGGAAGCCATTGGCCAGCTGGCCGGTGGCGTCGCACACGATTTCAACAACATTCTCACCGTCATCCTCGGTCACGCTGACCTCCTCGGCGGCCTGGCCCTCCCCGCGGAAGCGTCCGAATCCGTTGACGAAATCAGGGGGGCCGCCGAGCGCGCCACATCTATGACGCGGCAGCTGCTCGCCTTCAGCCGCCGCCAGGTGCTCGCTCCGAGGATCCTCGATCTCGGCGCCCTCATCGAAGGACTCAACAAGATGCTCCATCGCCTCATCGGCGAAGACATCGAACTGGTGACCAGCCTCACTCCTCACACTGGGCGAGTCCGCGCGGACGCCGGCCAGGTGACCCAGGTGCTCATGAACCTCGCCATCAACTCGCGCGATGCCATGCCCCGCGGCGGCCGCCTCAGCCTGGTCATGAACGAAGTCGTGCTCGACGACGACAACTCCCTGCGCCCGGATTCCGTCCTTCGTGGGAGGTTCGTTCGCATCAGCGTGACCGATACCGGCACCGGCATGAACAGCGAGACGCTCGGGCACCTGTTCGAACCGTTTTTCACCACGAAGGGCCCGGGCAAGGGCACCGGGCTTGGCCTCGCGACCGCCTTCGGAATCATCGCTCAGAGCGGCGGAGATATCCTCGCCGATAGCCAGCCCGGCAGCGGGACCACCTTCCACGTCTACCTGCCCGTCGCCGTCGAAGCCGAAGAAGAAGAACTCGCCGCTCCGGCGTCCGGCCTTGCCTTGAGTCGCGCACACGAGACCGTGCTCCTCGTCGAAGACGAAGCCGCCGTGCGAACGCTCACGCGGAAAACTCTCGAATCGGTGGGCTACGTCGTGATGGAAGCGTCCGGCGCGGAAGCCGCACTGGCCGCCGTCCGGGCTCACAACGGCCCCATCGACCTCCTCCTCACCGACGTCGTCATGCCTCAGATGGGCGGCACCGAACTCGCCACGAAGTTCTCGATCCTCCGCCCCGGCACGCCCGTCATCTATATGTCCGGCTACACCGACGACGCCGTCCTGCGCCAGGGCTTGCTCGCCGAGAGAGTGAACTTCCTCCAGAAGCCGTTCACCCTCCACGCCCTCACCCATAAGGTGCGCGACGCCCTCGCCTCCGTATTGCCTGACGCCGCCTGACCGATCGAAGGCCATAACCGGCCAACCGCCCAGATGTCTGTGAGGCACGGCGGGCATGGCAAACGCCAGCCTCGCTTGCACAGACGCGGACGGCACGCGCTTTTCGAAAGACCACGTCATCAGCGCTGCCCGACAAACACTGACAGCACCA
>JBBSKE010000307.1:0-4895 GCA_038256595.1 Tepidiformales bacterium
ACCAGTTCACCGGCGGGCGGCTCGCGGTCCACATCATCACCGGCGGCGCCGACGACGAGATGAAGCGCGACGGCGACTGGCTCGACAAAGACGAACGCTACCGGCGCACCGACGAATACATCGACGTCATTCGCCAGACCTGGACGAGCGAGAAGCCGTTCGACTACGACGGCAAGTATTACCAGCTCAAAGGCGCGTTCTCGGAAGTGAAGCCGGTCCCCGGTTCGCTGCCAATCTACTTCGGTGGCTCTTCGGACATCGCGCTCGAAGTGGGCGCGAAGCGGGCCGACACCTGGGCAACCTGGGGCGAGCCGCTGGATTCGATTCGCAACGAAATTGGCCGCGTCCGGGCACTCGCCGCGCAGTACGGCCGCGACCCGAAGATCTCGGTCTCGTTCCGCCCGATTCTCGCCGCGACCGAAGAGAAAGCCTGGGCGCGCGCCTACGACATCCTCGAAAAGGTGCAGGAAGGCCGCAAAAACCTGCCGCCGCGCAATCCGAACAACGTCGGCTCGCAGCGGCTGCTGAAGTTCGCCGAAGAGGGCGACGTGCTCGACAAGCGGCTCTTCACCGCCATCGCTCGCGCCACCGGTGCGCAGGGCAACTCGACCGCGCTCGTCGGCACGCCGGAGCAGGTGGCTGAGGCCATCCTCGACTACGTCGACATCGGCGTGACCACCATCCTCATCCGCGGCTTCGACCCGCTGCAGGACGCCATCGAATACGGCCGCGACCTCCTGCCGATCGTGCACGCCGAACTCGCCCGCCGGGAGCGCGAAGGCGCCCGCGAACTCGCCCGCGTCTCTTAAGGCGACAAATCCACGCACAAGTTCGAACTGGTGGGACTCGCGCGAGCGGCCCACCAGTTCTGCGTTCCGAACTATCGGCGTAGGGCCAGATCGGCAGCTGCAACTTCTGCTGCGAAATATGTGATACCCGGCGCTCCCGGGCGTTTGAATGAGCGAGATGTACAAATTCGCCGCAATCACGCACGCCTGGATGGCCGTTTTCATTGTCGGATTGGCGATGCTCCTGGCTGCGGGCTGTGCCGATGAGGACCCGAAGCAGCCCGGATTCGCCGAACTGACCGCGACCGTCGAGCCGACGGCAACGCCTTCGCCCACGCCCTCACCGACGCCCGAGCCCGAAGTAGTCATCACGATTCCGAAGAACAATGCGAAAGCCGACCGCGGATACGTCCCGGCCGGGCCGATCACGGCGGATCCGTACCGCGTGTACACCGGCGACGGCGACTGCCTCAATGTGCGGCCCTCGCCGGGCACGAAGTTCCAGTCCTCGGACCCGCGAACCTGCGTGCCCGAAGGCTTCCTCCTCTGGCTCTACGGCGACCCGATGGAGGTCGATGGCCTGACCTGGCGGTACGCCCTCGGCGAAGGCTGGGTAGCCGAGCAGTATGTGCGAGCAGACCCGGCCGCACAGGACACGCTCGCGAATCGCGTGCCCGGCTTTGTCGTTTCGACGGTCGATGGCATCGAGGAGCACTTCTCCCGGGTCGAGACCAGCGGCCAGGTCACGAAGCTCGTCTCCCTGCCGGTCACGGGCTCCACGCGGTTCACGCAGGCCAGCGGGAGTTCGCCGGCCTACGCGGCGACGCAGGTCTGGGCGGACGCGACGAACAGCCAGGCGATCGTCTTCACGGAGCTCGAAACTGGCCAACAGCACTCTGTGGCCGGCGCCAGGCTGCTCGGCTGGTCGGATGATGGCAAGGCGCTGATTATCCTTCAGCGGAGCCGCGAATCGCTCGCCTACGTCGTTCCCGGCAGCGCGCCGGTCGAACTGGGGCCTATTCCTTCGGGCATGTCCGGCTGGGCCTGGGTACCCGGCGGGAACTCGGTCATCGTCGCGGGCGAAGGCTCCGCCGTCTACGAATTCGACACCTCCGGCGGCGGCGCGCGCACGGTGCTCCAGCGGGACATGAGCCGGACCTACCTCGGCGAACTGAGCGTCTCCCCGGATGGCTCACGCATCATGAGCAGCCCATATCTCGGCCCGCTCCAGCTAATCACACTCTCCAGCGGCCAGCTCAACGAGTTCCAGCGCGCGCCCCAGCAGAGGGACGTTGGCGGACGCTGCGGTGGCGCATCCGGCAAGCTCTCGGTCTGGCTCGACGACAACACCATCGCCTGGCACGAGTCGTACGCGGAGAAGGGCTCGAACGGCATCACGATCGGCGACCTGCGGACGGGCGAGCGCAACCTGGTGCCGTTCTTCACGCTCCAGGACATCAGCCGAATCGACGCCAGGACCCTCTCCTTCACGACCCAGGAGCACATCCAGGGAGAAATCGGCGCCGACGGGAACGCCAGCGCGCAGAGCTTCCCGGTGGTCTGGATCCTCGATGTCGAATCGGGCGAGGCGAGGCCGGTCGCAATCGGCAGCACCTCCTCACGGCTGGGCGTCTAAGGGCGAAGGCACGAGTGCCTTGCTGTAATCTGATAGGCATGGATTCCGAACCGATCAGCGATGGACCATCGTGGCTCAAGTGGCTGGCGGACATGGATTACCAGGAATGTGACGACCCGGATGAAGTTTTCCTGACGGCGTTCATCGAAGCGGCGAACGACGATGCCATGTGTGCCGGGGTATCTCGCGACGAACTCGAACGGGCAATTCGCAATCTTTGGATGCTTTTGTCTGGTGCGCTCCACAACCGCCGGCTGGACCTTTCGCTACGACGCCGAACACTTGAATGTCTCCCCGGATTCTTCGAACGGTGCGCGCAGCTGGAACGCGACTACACCCAGCCGATGTACTACTTCTGGGACGGCCTGAGCATCTCGGACCCGGAGCTTAGGGAGAGTCTGCTGCAGGCTCTCGAGGGCCAGTTGTCCATCGACAACGTCCAGTATCGAGGTGCCGCCCTGTTTGGCCTTCGCGAGTATTCGTTCGGTGACTCTGCGCGTGAGGCTGTGCTCGTGCGATTCCTGGAGCGGCAGGACATCGATCCCGGCAATCGAGCCGAGGCGGAGAATATCAGGATGTCGTCGCCCGAACAGCCTGGCACGGTCGTCTTCGAACGTTGGTAGGGTCGGCACTTCCTGCGTGGAGAGCGACGGGTTGGTCTCCACTTCTTGCGGCGGCTATACCGTCCCGGCATACACGCCCGGGAACCTGCGGATTGACACCTTACGTGCCCCACCTATGATGACGAAACGTCCCCACTGGAGGCAGAGGCATGGCTGTTCGAGGTTACGTGCTCATCGAAACCGACGTTGGTAAAGCGAAGTCGGTCGGCATCTCCATCAACGAGATCAGCTATCCCGGCGCCACCATCGTGGCCGTCGATACGGTCACCGGGCCGTACGACGTGATTGTCCAACTCGAAGCAGACGACCTGGACCGGCTGGGCAACGCCATCACCGACGCCCTCCAGAAGGTCGCCGGGGTCCAGCGGACCACGACCTGCCTTGCCGTCCGCCTCGCCTGAGTCGCCGGCGAACCCAATCGACAGAGGTTGAATGTTCACTCCTGCTGCCATGATCAGTGTGGAGGAGGCGCGTGAGCGGATCCTCGCGTTCTTCTCCCGGCTCGAACCCGAGCGTCGCGGGACGATCGAGGCCCTCGGCCAGGTCATCGCCGAAGATATCGCCGCACCCTTCGACATCCCGCCCCTCGACAACACCGCGATGGATGGCTACGCCGTGCGTTCGGCCGACACCACCGGCGCGAGCGAGGCCGAGCCCGTCCGCCTGAAAGTCGTCGGCAATCTCGCGGCGGGCTATCTCATCGAGAAGCCGATTACCGCAGGCGAGGCGATTCGAATCATGACCGGCGCGCCCATGCCGCCCGGCTCCGATGCGATTGTCCCCTTCGAAGAGACCGACGAGCCCCTCCGCGGCGTTAACGAGGCCCCCCACGGCGGCGACACGGTCGGCATCTTCAAGGGCGCAGACGTCGGCGCGAACGTTCGCTACCGGGCCGAAGATGTGACGAAAGGCCAGCCAGTCATCTCGGCCGGCCGCGTCCTTCGCCCCTCCGAAGTCGGCGTGCTCGCGGCCATCGGACTCGACACCATCTCGGTCTATCGCCGCCCCGTGGTCGCCATCCTTTCGACCGGCGACGAAATCACCACTCCCGGCGAGCCGCTTGGACCTGGCCGCATCTACGACGCCAACGGCTTCAGCATCGCCAGCCTCGTGCTCAAGTATGGCGGCATTCCGAAGGTCCTCGGCATCGCCCGCGACACCGTGGAGGACCTGACCACGAAAATCCGCGAGGGCCTCGACGCCGACATGATCGTGACCAGCGCCGGCGTGTCCCGCGGCGATTTCGATGTCGTCAAAGATGTCCTTGCGCGCGAGGGCGAGGTCAACTTCTGGACGGTGCGAATGCGTCCGGGCAAGCCGCTCGCGTTCGGCGCATTCACCGCGCCCGATGGCCGCCAGGTGCCGCACATCGGTCTCCCCGGCAATCCCGTGAGCTCCATGGTCGCCTTCGAACTCTTCGGGCGGCCGGCGATTTTCCGCATGCTCGGCCGCGACGACTGGCAGCGCCCGGTGATTCGCGCCATCGCCCGTCAGCGTGTCGTGAACTCCGACCTGCGCCGCTTCTACGCTCGCTGCATCGTCACGCTCGGCGACGACGGCCGCTACTATGCCGACCTCACGGGTCCGCAGGGCAGCGGCATCCTCACCAGCATGAGCGCCGCCAACGCCCTCACCATCATCCCCGAAGACCAACCCTTCGCCGAAGCGGGCGAGGAGATCGACGTCATGATGATCGACTGGGAACACGCACCTTAAACCACTGCATCGAATGGCCTCGGAGGGCGAAATGGACGACCAGGCTCGCGACGAATTCCTGAAGAAGCCGCTCACCGCGGTGCTTTCGACCATCGGCAAAGACGGCCGCATCCACGCGATCCCGGTGTGGTA
>JBBSKE010000308.1:0-4886 GCA_038256595.1 Tepidiformales bacterium
CGGCACGGCCACGTCGCGCAGGTAGTTAAGCCCGCCCATCCAGGTGACCGTGCCATCGGCGAGCTTGCCACAGAGCTTGAGCATGTCCGGGCCGAGCGCCGCCACGAGCACCGGTGGCTTCGTCGCGCCCGTGACCGCGATCTGCGAGTTCACACGATAAAGGTCGCCGGAGAATTCGACGCGCTGCTGTTCGAGCAGGGTGTTGAGGATCGTCAGGTATTCGCGCGTGTGCTTGATTGGCTTCGAATAGTCGAGCCCGAGGCCGTTTTCGATTGCGATCTTGTGGCTCAGGCCGATGCCGAGCGCGAATCGCCCGTTGCTCGCCGCCTGCACGGTCAGCGCCTGCCCGGCCATCACCGTGGGATGGCGCGGATACGTCGGCACGACTGAGGTTCCGAGTTCGATAGTGCTGGTCTCGCGGCCGGCCAGTGCGAGCGTCATCATCGCATCGACGCCAGAGACCTGGGGCAGCCAGGTGGACTTGAATCCGGCCGCCTCGGCCTGCTGGGCGCGGGCAATAAGGCCGCTCACATCCGTCCTATCTCCCGGCATCGAGAGCATCACACCGATACGCATTCGTTTCACTCCTGGCGCAGGCGCGCAGCATGGGAGTATACGCAGCGCCCTGCTAACGCTCGCGAAGTTCGAACAGGTTTCCGTTACCGTTTGGCTCAAGCTAACGAATACGCGTATCGTATGCCCGGCTGACACAGGAGGATTCCGATGAAATTTCACTGGTTCGCTGAAGTTACCTACGGGCACCTGGAAAAGGACTTCCCGCAGAAGCACGCGAGCGCGTGGGTCGATACCCCGCACCACCTGGCCGACCCGCGCAAAGTGGGCGAGACCTACCGGATGTTCATCCGGCTGATGGAACAGGCCGACCGCGACGGCTTCGATGGCCTCGCCGTCAACGAACACCACCAGACCGCGTTCGCGATGACGCCTTCGCCGAATCTGCTGGCGGCGACCCTCGCGAGCAACACGCAGAACGCCGCCATCCTCGTGATTGGCGATTCCCTCGCGCTATACAACCCGCCGACCCGCGTCGCCGAGGAGATGGCCTACCTCGACTGTCTCTCCGATGGCCGCCTGATCTCCGGGTTTGTCTTCGGCACACCGATGGACTCGACGTTCTCCTATGGCATCCCGCCGGTCGAACTGCGCGAACGCTTCCATGAAGCGCGCGAGCTGATTCTCCGCGCCTGGCGCGAGCCCGAGCCGTTCGCGTTCAACGGCAAGTACACGCAGCTTCGCTACATCAACCCGTGGCCGCGCCCGATCCAGCAGCCGCCGCCCATCTGGGTTCCCGGCAGCGGCAGCGTCGAGACCTGGGACCTCGTTATCGACAACGACTACTGCTACGGACACCTGTCGTTCTCGGGCCTGCAGTCGGCCAAGCCGCTGGTCGATGGCTTCTGGGAGCACGTCGATAAGCGCGGTGGGAACATGAACCCGAACCGCATGGCCTTCACCCAGCTCATCTGCTGCTCCGAAACCGACGAGCAGGCGGAAGAGGACTACTACGAGGCCGTGAAGTACTTCTACACGCACAACCCGGTGTCGCTCGGATTCGCAGCCCCTCCCGGCTATCGCACGGTCGAAACGGCGCGCGCCGAGATGCAGCGTGGCGGTGGCCGCCTTCGCAGCGAAGATCGCCTCAAGGCGGCGAAGGGCGAGCTCAGCTTCTGGGAGTACGACGAGAAGGGCTTCATTGTCGCCGGTTCCCCGAAGCGCGTGGAGCAGAAGCTTCGCGAGCTGTCGAAGTCGTTGCGCGTTGGGCAGCTCATCCCGGCGCTGCACATGGGCAACCTCTCCGAGGAGACCGCGTCCAAGAATACGCGCCTCTTCGGGGCGGAGGTCATTCCCAAGATGCGCGACATCTGGGCCGACGAAGTAGACAACTGGACGCCGAAAGCGAGCCAGGAGCGAGTCGCCGCGGCGGCACGAAACGCAGCCGCGCCGAAATAACGGCCGGTCAACACAGGAGTTATCGATGGTTGTCGAGACATTTGTCGCCGGTGACGTGCGAATGCGTGTGCTCACGCTGGGCTCGGGCGCGCCGCTGCTCTACCTCCATGGCTACGAACGCCACCCGGGCGAGGCGCCGTATCTCACCCGCCTCGCGGAGACCCACCGCGTGATCGCCCCGGAACTGCCCGGCTACGGCGAATCGACCGGGCTGGACGAGATTCACGACGTCCTGGACATGGTCATGATCCTTCGCCAACTCGTCGAAAAGCTGGCCGACGGCCCGGTTGATGTCGTGGGCCACTCGCTCGGCGGCATGCTCGCGGCCGAGTTCGCTGCCATCTGCCCGCACCTCACACGCAAGCTCGTGCTGGTCGATTCCTACGGGATCTGGCTCGATGCGAACCAGCTGCCGGACGCCTTCGTCCTCAACGACAAGCAGCTTAAGGCGGCGAAGTGGGCGAACCCCGATGCCGCAGGCGCGGTCGAGACCTCCTGGTCGGACGATCTGGTCGAAGACCCGAACACGGCCGCCCTCGCGAGAATGCAGAATCTCGGCAGCGCGACCAAGTTCATGTGGCCGATCCCGGACCGTGGTCTGAAGAAGCGGCTCAACCTCATTACCGCGCCAACGCTCGTGCTCCACGGGGCGAAGGACGGCCTCATCCCCGCCGCCTACGCGACCGAGATGGCCAGCCGCATCCCCGGGGCGAAGGCGACCATTTTCGAAGGCGCCGGCCACCTGCCCATGATCGAATGCGCCGACGAGTTCATCGCCGCCGTCAACGCCCACCTGGCCTGACGAGACGCGGTCGCGAAACAACCAAAGAAATGGGCACTCCAGCGCTGGAGTGCCCATTTGCCGTTGCGCAGGCTGGTCGTTGGGTGACGCTCCTGGGTAGCGACCGCCGGACTTTCCGTTCGAAAACCGCTCTTTCGCTCCCGGACCAAATCTTCTCGATTCGCGGCGTATCGTTTGCCGTGGCTGGCTCGAACGAGCCGCTGTTACTCCCAGGAGGATTGCCCTATGACCATCCGCAAGACGATGACCGCCATCGCCGCACCGTTTGCCCTCGCTGCCGTCATCGGCGGCACTGCTGTCTTCGCGCAGTCCGCGGACGAAACGCCGAGCACCGACGCTCCCCCGGCCACCGCGCCGGACGAAGCGACCCCGGGGAAGACGCACGATGGCAAGGATTGCCCGCGTGACGGCTCCGACACCGGCGCTGATACGGCCAACCTGTACTAAATCCCGGGTCACCCCGGCCAACCTGCGAGGCGGTGGAGGCAACTCCACCGCCTTGTTGCGCGTCCTGGGCTACGCCACCCGGGCCGCGAGGAATTCGAACGTGCGCTGCACCGTGCCAGGCCCGATCGAGACGAACTGCGCCAGGTAATCGGTGGCGCCGCCCTGTGCGAGCCGGTCCAGGGCGGCCCCGACCTCAGCTTCGTTGCCGGCGATGATCACGTCGCCCGGGCCGTCCGCGCCTTCGCGGTCGAACATCGCGCGGTAGGAGGGCAGGTCGTTGTAATGCGCCGTCGCCCGGCCGACCATCTCACGTGCCTCAGCCTCGTTGTCCGTGACGACAATCGGCAGGCCGACGGCGATTCGCGGCGCGGGACGCCCAGCCTCGTTCGCCGCGGCCGTAATGGTTGGGATAACGTGGCTCGCGAGGGTCTTCGGCCCGACCCAAGAAGTAATCGTGCCGTCCGCGAGCGTCCCCGCGATTCGCAGCATCGCCGGCCCCAGCGCCGCGACAAGCACCGGCACGCGCGAAGAGCCGCCGACGGTGGTCATCGCCTCGACGTTGTACACATCGCCGTGGAAGCTCACTGGCTGGCCGTTGAGCAGCGGCCCGAGCACCGACAGGTACTCGCGCGTGTGCTTTGCCGGCTTGTCGAAGGGGATGCCGAGCGCGCCCTGCATCATGCTCTCGTGCGAGACGCCGATTCCGAGCGTGAACCGCCCGCCGGCGACCGATTGCGCGGTCAGCGCCTGCTGGGCCATCGCGACGGGGTGGCGCGGGAAGGTCGGCACCACCGCTGTGCCGAGTTCGATTTTGCTCGTCCGGCTCGCGGCGACGGCAAGTGCGGTCATCGCGTCGATGCCGAAGGAGTGGGGCATCCACATCCCGGCGAAACCGAGCGATTCGAGTTCGAGGGCCCGCTGAGCGAGCCCTGCGACGGTGGATTCGTTGCGCGCGCCGAGGCCCGCGGTGACATGGATTCGCATTCTGCTACTTCTCCGTTTCGTAACTGCCAGTTTGCGCGACTGCCGCGGCACAGGCACGCAGCGCCATCAGTGGCGCCCGGCAGGTGCGAGGCATAGGATTCGGCCCATGATTTACGGCATTTGCGACGAACGATTTTCTCCAGTGTGCGACGCCTTCGCCCGCAACTTCGAAGCCCGCGGCGAACTCGGCGCGGCGGTCTGCGTAATGCTCGATGGCGAGCGCGTGGTCGACCTCTGGGGCGGCTCGGCCGATGCCGCCCACACGCGCGAGTGGCAGGAGAACAGCATCGTGCCCGTCTGGTCACTCGGCAAAGCGATGACCGCGATCGCGCTCCTGCGGCTCGTCGATCGGGGCGACGTCGACCTCGATGCCCCGGTGGCGACCTACTGGCCGGAGTTCGCCCAGGCCGGGAAGGCGAGGATGCCCGTACACATGCTGCTCTCGCATCGCGCGGGCCTGCAGGCGATTGGCGAGCCGCTGCCGCCCGGCGCCTTCGCCGACTGGGAGCTGATTACCCGCTCGCTCGCCGCCCAGGAGCCCTGGTGGGAGCCCGGCACGCGCTTCGGATACCACGTCCACACCTATGGCCACCTCGCGGGCGAAGTTGTGCGGCGGGTCGATGGCCGCTCGCTCGGGACCTTCGTGCGCGAAGAGATCGCCCAGCCGCTCGGGGTCGAGTTC
>JBBSKE010000309.1:0-4864 GCA_038256595.1 Tepidiformales bacterium
CTCCGACTCCTGGGCGAAGGATGTGATCGCCTGACTTACGCGTGCATTGCCTTCTGGCGGAGCATCATCGAGAGGCCAGTCGCGGCCCGGGCGACGCTCGGGTAGACCGCGAGCCCGTTCCGCCAGCAGTACTCCTGGAACTCGATCGACTGCTGGAAGCCGTCGGTCGTTGTCGCCGGTCGAATCGCAACCACAACCGGCTTGCCGCTCTTCTCTTGCACATTCTTCAGCCCGTCAGCCTGGCGGATGAAGTTGTCGCGGATATTGCGAACGCGCTGCGAACCATTCGACCCAAAGCTCGTGTGATAGAGGATGGCGTCGATGTTCGGGGCCATAGCGGCGGGCATGAGCGTCGATTCGAAGCCCTTCTCTTCCCAGAGGCTGGTCGTGTCGATCGGGTTGCGAATGCTCGTACCGGCTTCGGCCGTGACGCGCGCCAGTGCTTCCTGCGTCTCCGGGAGGAGCGCCGGGACCTTCAGGCCGACCGAATCGAGGTCGTCTGCAGCGAGCACGCTCGCGCCACCGCCACCGCCGACCACACAGACGTTCGGGCCCTGCAGGTTCTTCACGAAGCGGAACGTCACGGCGAAATCGACGAGCTCTTCGAGGCTGGAAACGCGCAGGGCGCCGGCCTGCCGGCAGAGGGCGTCGAACACTTCGAGCGAACCGGCGAGCGATGCCGTGTGTGAGCTTGCCGCGCGCGACCCCGCCTCCGTGCGCCCGCCCTTGAGGATGGCGACCGGCTTCGCGGCAGCAGCCCGGCGAATCGCCTTCGCCAGCCGCGGCCCGTCCTGGATGCCTTCCATGTAGGCGACAATAATCTCGGTGTTCGGGTCTTCGGTGAAGTAGTCGAAGAAGTCGGCGGCCCGGAGGTCGGCGCCGTTGCCGAAGCTGATGACCTTCGAGGCGCGAATCCCGCGGGGCAGCGCGTAACGCACGAATTCACCAGCGTTCATCCCGGACTGGGAGAGCATGCCGACGTTGCCTGCCTCGGGAATCTGGCCGCCCATCATCGCGAGGCGCGAGGCGGGCACATAGAGGCCCATGCAGTTCGGGCCGATGAGCCGGATGCCAGCTTCCTTCGCGCGGGCGACGATCGCCTGCTCCATCTTGGCCCGTTCTGCATCGCCGGTCTCGGTGAAGCCGGCGGTGAAGAGGTGGAGAACCTTCACGTGCTTCTCGATGCACTCTTCGAGGAGCTGCGGCACAAGCCGTGCCGGGACGGACGAGATGACATAATCAACATCGTCGCTAACATCGAGCAGGCGCGGGTAGCACTTGTAGCCGCGAATCGCCGGGGCCGTGGGGTGAATCAGGTAGATCGGCCCTGGGAAGCCGATCTCGGTCAGCGATTGAAGGAAGCCGCCACCCCCGAAGCCGCCCGCCTCACGCGCGGAGACCCCGGCGATGGCGATGGAACGAGGGTGGAAGACGAAGTCGAGTGCAGGGACAGCCACGCCGGCTGAGGTCATGTGTTGGTTCTCCGGTAGTTTTCGTCGCTCTGGAAAATGCGGGGTTGTCTTGACCGGGACAGCGTAGCAAACGGCGGCTGAACGCGCTGCCGAATCGCCCCCGGGGCCGCCCGGTTGACCCCGGTGCCGCCGTGCAGCGACCATTCCCACGTGATGATCGCGCGGCGCCTGGCAACCATTCTCTTCATCGTGATGCTGCCCGTGCTCCTCGTGACCTCGAATATCCGCTACCTCCTCGGCGATGTCGCCTTCTACAAGTACGGTTTCCGCGAATACGACGCCGAGCAGGTCACCGAAGTGCCGCTCTACGAACTCGACCGGGCGGCGGCAGAGATGGTGAGCTACTTCGAGAACGACGCGAACGAATTGCGCATCGTTGTCTCCGAACGAGACCGCGAGGTTGCGCTCTTCAACCAGCAGGAAGTGACGCACATGCGCGACGTGAAGGCGCTCGTTCAGCTCATGTTCCGGCTGAACGAAGTAGCCCTGGCCTATGTGATGCTCTACGTGGCCGCCGTGATCCTCTGGGCGCGCGAAAAGCCGCTACGATCGCTGGCGTTCGAGTCGCTCATGGGCATCGGCGTCGGAATCGCCGTGCTGGTGGGCGTGGGCGTGTTCGCCCTCACCGGTTTTGACGCGTTCTGGACCAAATTCCACGAGATCGCGTTCTCGAACGACCTCTGGCTGCTCGATCCGGACACCGACCGACTCATCCAGATGTTCCCCGAGCCGTTCTGGCAGCAGGCGGTCTACCTCCTCGGAGCGATGACGCTCGTCGAGGTAGCGGCGATCACACTCGTGTCGCTCGGCTACCTGGTGTTCACGCGGCGGGCTTTGCCGCCGCCCCCCGCGCCGCGGAGGCCCGAGCGGCCGATCCGCGAGCCGCGCGAGTCAACCGTGATCAGCCAATAACGCGTTGCGCCTTCAGCCGGTCGAGGTCCTCCGCGCGCATCCCGAGTTCCGACGACAGCACTTCGCAGGAGTGTTCGCCCAGCAGTGGCGCCGGCCGCGTCTTCGTCGGCGAGGCAGACATCCGGATCGGATTGCCAAGGATCTCGACCGCGCCCCGCGTCGGGTGGTCGACGATGTCGATCATCCCACGCTCCTTGAGATGGGGGTCCGAGAAGATGTCGCCACTGTGGAGGACCGCGCCGGCGGGAACGCCGCAGCGTTGCAACTCGAGCATCGCCTCATGCTTCGTGCGGCCAGCGCACCACTCGGCAACCATCGCCTTCATCCAGTCGGCATGCTCCCAGCGGCCGGCCGCGTCCTGGATGCGAGGGTCGTCCGCCAGTTCGGGCTTACCGATCGCGATCAAAAGGCACTCCAGCATGCGGCCAGAGACGGCGGCGATGTAGACGTAATCGTTCGGTCCGAAAGGCGCGCACGGGTACGAATCTGTCGGGGCCAGGGCACGCAGGTCGTTGCCACGGCGCAGAACCGGGTCGCCCCCCAGTTCACGAGCGAGGAAGCCGACGCGCGCGTAGTTCACGATCGCCTCCTGCATCGAGACTTCGACATGCTGGCCCTCGCCGGTGGTCTGGCGCTGGATGTAGGCCGCGAGGATGCCGATGGCGAGGTGCATGCCGGTCCCGGTGTCGCCCCAGGTGACTCCCGCGCGATACGGAGGGGTGTCCGGGCCGCCGGTGATCGACATCGCCCCGCCGACCGCCTGCGCGACCATGTCGAAGCTCTTGAAGCCCGCGTACGGCCCGGTCGTGCCGAATCCCTTGATGGTCGCGTAGATGATTGGCGGGTGGGCCGCCTTGAGCGCTTCGTAACCGAGGCCGAAGTGCTCCATGGTCCCGAGGGTGAAGTTCTCGGTGACGATGTCGAAGCGCGGCAGGAGCTGGAGGAAGATCTCGCGGCCCTCGGGCGACTTGAGGTCGAGCGCGAGGCTGCGCTTGTTCGCGTTGAGATTCAGGAAGTACCAGCGGTCCACGCCCTCGCCGGGCTTGAAGGCGGCGCGGCCGCGGCCAGGTTCGCCTGTGCCAGGCGGTTCGACTTTGACGACGTCCGCCCCGAGCCAGGCGAGCATCTGGGTCGCCGATGTGCCGGCTTCGTACTGGGTAAGGTCGAGGATGCGGATTCCTTTGAGCGCTCCGGGCATGTGGCGCCTCCATCGGGTAGGTTTCGTGAATACTAACGATTCGCGAAACCTATTGGGAGGCCCATCCGGCCGGTTCGCTCAGTACTTCGAGATGTTTATCTCTTCCATACGCCCCGTGACGAGGAAAATCGTCCGCTCGCAGATGTTCGTGCAGCGGTCGGCGATCCGTTCGAGGTTGTGTGCGGTCCAGACGAGGTAGGTGTTCCGCTGGATGGTCGACGGGTCGTTAATCATCATCTGGATGCAGTCGTCGTAGACCGAATCCTGGAGGCGGTCGACTTCGTCGTCGGCGTCGCAGATCTGGCGGGCGAAATCGACGTTCTCGTCGATGAACGCCTTCATGCTGTCCCTGAGCATGGAAACGGCGCGGTCGGCCATCGAGGGGATGTAGCTGAGCTTCCGGGGCAGCGGCTCATCGCCCATCATCATGTTGATCTTGGCGATCCCCTCGGCGTGGTCGCCGATCCGTTCGAGGTCCGTCGTGATGTAGAGGATGCTGAGAAGCGCGCGCAGGTCTGTCGCCATCGGCTGCTGCGAGGCGATCACAAAGATCGCCTTCTCTTCGATTTCGAAGCGCTTGGCGTTGATTCGCTCATCTTCGGCGATGATTTTCTGCGACCAGGTAGAATCGCCGTCTCGCAGCGCTTCCATCGCATCGAGCAGGGCCTTTTCGGTCATGGAACCAAGGACGAGCACCTCGTCTTTCAGTTCCGTTAACTCGCGATGGAAAAAGTCACGGGACACGATCTGGCCTCGTTGCTTTCTTAGCCGAATCGGCCGCTGATGTAATCCTCGGTCCGCTTGTCCCGGGGATTCGTGAAGAGCTGATCGGTTGGCCCGAATTCTACCAGCTGCCCGGAGATCTTCTCGTCGGTCAGCATGAAGGCAGTATAGTCGGAAACGCGCGCCGCCTGCTGCATATTGTGGGTTACGATAATGATCGTGTACTCCTGCGCAATTTCGCGCATGAGGTCTTCGATCTTCAGCGTTGCGATCGGGTCGAGCGCAGAACAGGGCTCGTCCATCAGGATGATGTCCGGCTCGTTGCCGAGTGCGCGGGCGATGCAGAGCCGCTGCTGCTGGCCACCGGAGAGCGCCAGGCCGGACTTCTTGAGGTCGTTCTTCACTTCCTCCCAGAGGGCCGCGCGCTTGAGCGAACGCTCGACGAGTTCGTCGATGTTCCCCTTGTAGCCGTTGACCTTGGCGCCGAACGCAACGTTGTCGCGGATGGACTTCGGGAACGGGTTCGGCTTCTGGAAGACCATGCCGATGCGCCGCCGCA
>JBBSKE010000310.1:0-4863 GCA_038256595.1 Tepidiformales bacterium
ATCCGACACGCACAAACGCGAAAGCCCCCACCGTTGCCGATGGGGACTTCGTCATTCGCTTTGAGCCGCGAGACCTACCAGATGCCGAGTGCGATCCGGACGTCTTCGCTGGCCATCGTGCGCGGGTCCCAGGGCGGGCTCCAGACGATCTGGACGTCCACGTCCTTCACGCCGGGCACTTCGCGCAGCTTGGCGTATGCCTCGCCGCGAATCACCGGGCCGAGCGGGCAGCCCGGGCTGGTCAGCGTCATGGTCACGAGCACGGTGCCTTCGTCGAACGAGACGTCGTACACCAGCCCGAGTTCCACGATGCTCATGTTGATTTCCGGGTCCTGCACCTCGGCAAGCTTCTCGCGAAGCTGTTCGATCGTCGGAATGGGGGTTGTCGTCGTGGCGTCTGCCATGTCAGTGGTCCTTTCGCTGGTGGCGACAGTCGCGGTGTCTTCGCTCTTGCCGAGGAATCCCGCCGCGACTTTTCGTACTCGATTTGCCAAGTTCTGCTTCTCCTGGTGCACGCTGGATTCGGCTTCGAACCCAGCGGCGCTGACTATTTCTGAGTGAGGATGACTTCTTCGCCGTTCGGTTCAATCCCGAGCAGGCCGGCCACTTCGTCGCGCAGGGCGATGTCCGGGATGCGGTCGATGACCTGCCCGAGGAACGCCTGTACGAGCATCTGCTCGGCCGCCTCGTAGGGGATGCCGCGCGCCTGCAGGTAGAACAGCGAATCGCGGTCTACCGGGCCGGCGGTCGCGCCATGGCTTACACGGATGACGTCGTTGGTCAGGATTTCGAGGACAGGGTCGCTGTCCGCCTTCGCCCCATCGCTGAGGATCAGGTTGCGGTTCTCCTGGTTCGCGTCGGCGTTTTTCGCACCGAGGCCGACACGGGTCATGCCGTAGTAGACGGCACGGGCTTCATCCGTGAGGGCTGCCTTGAAGAGCAGGTCGCTCCGAGTGTCCGGGCCGATGTGGTCCTGGACCGTGTAGAAGTCGATGTGCTGGTCGCTGTAGCCATAGGTCAGGGCGAGCAGTTCGCTGGCCGAACCGCGCCCTTCGAGCGAGCTTTCGATGTGGCTCTTCACGACCGCGCCGCCAACCGCAACCGCGAGGCTGTTGACCGTCGAGTCGCGCTCCGTGATCGTGCGCTGCTCGGAGAACACGCGGGTGTTTTCGCCCCAGCGGTGAATAACCGTGTAGCGAATCGTCGAGCCCGGCCCGGGGACCAGCTCGACGACCGGCAGGACAAGCAGTTCGCCGTCGCCGGAACGAAAGTCCTCGATCACCGAGATGCGGGCGTTCGCGCCCGTGACGATAAGCGTGTGCGGCGTCGCGAGCGAGCCATCGGCGTCGCCGTAATCGCGCGTGATGCGCACGGCTTCGGGCTGCTCGGTGTTCGCGGCCGCACTCACGACTACAGCGCCGGCGAGGTGTGAATAGTGCAGTGCGGTAAACTTGCTGCGATTCACGGGCACGCTCTTGCCGAGATGCAGTTCCGCCAGCGCGCGCAGTTCGTCGCTCGCGTTCAAAAGCGTGGCCGCCTCGACGCCAGCAGGGGTGCTCAGCTCGACCGGGTCAGATTCGCTCGCGGTGTATAGGGCGAGGTCGAGGTTGGCGACCGCGTCGTAGTACTTCCACGGACGCTCGGCACGCGAAATAGGGAGCGGCAGGGCCGCACCCATCTCCGCGCCGTGTGCGCGCAGGTCCGTCAGCCATGCGGGCGAACTGGCCGTGATTGTTGTCGTCATCCAGGGTCCTCCTCGGCGCGCAGGCGGCAGGCGGGTTTCCCCGGCCTGCCAGCATGCTCAGTCGTTGCTTTGCGATTCGGCCACGAAGGCCCGGGCCGCTTAGCCGATTGCGCCTTCCATCTGTAGTTCGATCAGCCGGTTGAGTTCGACCGCGTACTCCATCGGGAGTTCCTTCACGATCGGCTCGACGAAGCCGTTCACAATCATCTTCGCTGCGGCCTCTTCCGTGAGCCCGCGGCTGGTGAGATAGAAGAGCTGGTCTTCGCTCAGCTTCGAGACATAGGCCTCGTGCTGGATGTGTACGTCGCTGGCGTCGATCTCCATCGTCGGATAGGTGTCCGAGCGGGATTGTTCGTCCAGCAGCAACGCATCGCAGCGCACGTTGGCCTTCACGTTTTCGCAGCCCTCGTGGACCTTGAGCAGGCCGCGGTAGCTGGTGCGGCCACCCTTGTGACTGAGCGACTTGGAGATGATCGTGGAGGTCGTGTTCGAAGCGGCGTGAACAATCTTCCCGCCGGCGTCCTGGTGCTGGCCTTCGCCCGCAAGGGCCAGCGAGAGGATCTCGCCGTGGGCGCCTTCGCCCATCAGGTAGACGCTCGGGAACTTGGTCGTCAGCTTCGAACCAAGGTTTCCGTCGACCCACTCCATGACCGCGTTCTCGTACGCCACGGCACGCTTCGTCACGAGGTTGAAGACGTTGCTCGACCAGTTCTGGATCGTCGTGTAGCGGACGCGCGCGTTCTTCTTCACGATGATTTCGACGACCGCGCTGTGCAGCGAGTCGGTGCTGTAGGTCGGAGCGGTGCAGCCTTCGACGTAGTGAATCTGGCTACCTTCGTCGGCGATGATCAGCGTGCGTTCGAACTGGCCCATGTTCTCCGTGTTGATGCGGAAGTAGGCCTGCAGCGGAATGTCCACCTTCACGCCCTTGGGCACGTAAATGAACGATCCACCGCTCCAGACGGCGCTGTTCAGGGCCGCGTACTTGTTGTCTCCGGGAGGACCGATCGTCGCGAAATACTCCTTGAAGATGTCCTCGTGCTCCTTCAACGCCTGGTCGGTGCCAAGGAAGAGTACGCCGAGCTTCTCAAGGTCTTCGCGAAGGTTGTGGTAGACGACTTCGGAGTCGTACTGCGCGCCCACGCCAGCAAGGAACTTCTTCTCCGCTTCGGGGATGCCGAGCTTGTCGAAGGTGTTCTTGATGTACTCCGGCACGTCTTCCCACGAGCGCTCATCGCGGTCGGTGGCACGCACGAAGTAGTGAATGTTGTCGAAGTCCAGTTCGTCCAACTGTGGCGAGCCCCAGGATGGGTTGTCCATCTTGTAGAACTGGGCCAGCGACTTCAGACGGAATTCACGCATCCACTGCGGCTCGTCCTTCATGTCCGAGATCATGTTCACAACGTCTTCGGTCAGGCCCTTGTTGGACTTGAAGAAGGCGATTTCGTCGTCATGGAAACCGAATTTGGTTTCGTAAGTATCGCTATCGATAACGCTTGTGGCGGTGGCAGTCATGGGAGCCTCCTCAGGCCGATGCGGAAGCGGCGAGAGCAGCTTCCATTTCGTCGTAGCCGGTAACTTCCAGCTCTTCCGCGAGTTCGGGCCCGCCGGAGCGGACGACTCTCCCGTCGATGAGGACGTGGACGAACTGCGGCTTCACGTAGTTCAGCAGACGCTGATAGTGGGTGATGAGGAGGAGCCCCATTCCTGGGTTCATCAGCGCATTCACACCATCGGAAACGGTACGGAGGGCGTCGATATCGAGGCCGGAGTCGGTCTCATCGAGCACGGCCATGGAGGGCTCGAGCATCGCCATCTGGAGCATTTCGGCGCGCTTCTTCTCGCCGCCAGAGAAGCCGTCGTTGACGTAACGGCGCGCGAAATCCTGGTCCATCTTGAGGACGTCCATCTTCGCGAAGAGGCTGGTGCGGAACTCGCGCACCGGGATTTCGCCACCACGGCGCGCATTCACGGCCTGGCGGAGGAAGTTCACCAGCGTCACGCCGGGGATGGCCACGGGGTACTGGAAGGCGAGGAAGAGGCCGGCGCGCGCCCGCTCGTCCGTCGCCATATTCAGCAGCGGCTGGCCGTTGAACATCACATCGCCACTCGTGACCACGTAGTTCGGGTTGCCCATGAGGACGTTCGCGAGCGTGCTCTTGCCAGAGCCGTTCGGGCCCATGATGGCGTGAATCTCGCCGGCGTTCACGGTGAGCGAAAGACCTTTCAGGATCTCTTTGTCGCCGATCTTGGCGTGAAGGTTTCGAATTTCAAGCATTGGTGTGCTCATTGGCTAGCAGACCTCGTTCTTCCAGGATTTGTGGCCGGGTGTCCGCCCGGACCAGGTACTCACACATCGGCGAACCGTCGACGATGCGATGAATCTGTTCAACATCGACCCCAAGCAGGAGTTCGATGGCTTTCTTGTCGGCTTCGCAGGGCAACGATGAGACTTCCGCAACCTTGCGGTAGGGGCAGACGCCGTTCTTGAGATGGAAACCGTCGTGGCTGGAGTGCCAGCTATCGAGGATGCCCTCGGCGCGCAGCACTTCGGTCACCTGCACGATGCGCAGCTCCGGGTCCTGCTCGTCGGTCATCTCGCTGCGATGCCGGGTGGCGACCGCTTCGGCCACGCTGGTCATCACGCTGCCGAGAATGTCGGTGTTTCCGCCGAGGCTCACGAGCATCCGCTGGAGGAGGTCCGCATACGACGTCGCGGCCTGTTCCAGGGCATGTTCCGTGGGGTAGTAGACGTAGTACGGCCGTCCCGTGCTCTGCTTGACCGAGCGCATCTCCACCATGCCATCGGCCCGGAGGTTATCGACATGGCGGCGAATGCCGGCGGTGGAGATCTCGAATTCGCGCGCAAGGTCTTCAACACGCGCCTCGCGGTGCTGCAGGATGAACTCAAGAATGCGTTCGCGGGTACCTTGCATGCGCCTATTGTATCACGGTCCCGGGGCTACTCAACCTTTTGCAACGAAAATGTTGGAAAAGGTCCAAAATGCCAGGTATAGGCCGGGACGATAGCTGGCGGTTCGGCCCCCAGCAGCAGAATCGACTGGTTCGCCACCCATGGCTCAGTAGCGCGACTGCACAAGGAGCGCGTGGGATGTGAC
>JBBSKE010000311.1:0-4858 GCA_038256595.1 Tepidiformales bacterium
GAACTCGTCTACGCGAACGGCAAGCAGTACAAGAACTACCGCGGCATGGGCTCGCTCGGCGCGCTCCAATCGCGCGATAACAAGACTTCGTACTCGCGCGACCGCTACTTCCAGGCGGACGTCCCGAGCGACTCGCAACTCATCCCCGAGGGCATCGAAGGGCGCGTGCCCTACCGTGGCGCCCTCTCAGCGACCCTCTATCAGCTCGTCGGCGGGCTCCGTCAGTCGATGTTCTACGTCGGCGCGCGCAATATTTCGGAGCTGAAGCAGCGCGGCAAGTTCGTGCGCATCACCGCGGCCGGCCTGCGCGAATCGCACCCCCACGATATCCAGATGACGGCAGAAGCGCCTAACTACACCCGCTAAGGACCAGCGTTTCCGCTGGGAACGGAAGACGGGCGGTATGGACTTCGTGCCATTCCTCACAATCTGGTAGACTGGGCGCAGACGGCCGGGGGCATACTCTGGCGAACCTGGCGAGGTCCTGATGGCATACGGCAAAGGCATCGCGAAGGGCATGGGGCTCACCCTCAAGAGCCTCTTCAAGCCGCCCGCCACGCTTCAATACCCGGAGGAGCAGCGGCTCGTCCCGGTCTATGCGCGCACGAATCTGCTCTGGTTCGAAGAGCGCTGCACCGGCTGCAGCACCTGTGCCCAGGCCTGCCCGGATGGCTGCATCCTGGTCGCCACGAGCCAGGACGCCGAGGGCCGCCGCAATATTGACCGCTACGAGATCGACTTCCGGATCTGCATGTACTGCGGCCTCTGCACCGAAGCTTGCCCCTACGAGGCGATCCAGCCGGGCGGCCCGCTCGACGACGCCGTCTACCAGTTCGACGAGATGTACCGCGACAAGCACGCCCTCACCCGCGTCGCCCAGGGCCACCTCGCCTCGCACGATAACATGTACCCGAACGGCATGGCCGCTCCCGCTGCCGACGCCGACTTCCACCGCCTGTAGCAGCGAACGGCTGAAGCGCGCGGATGTTGTGAGGTTCGGCTAAACCGGCGCTGGCGACGGCTCTTCCCAGTAATGCGGCAACCCGAGCGCGTCGAAGAGGCTCGCGGCATCCCTGGGCAACGCCTCACTGACCGCTTCCAACAGGTCGCCGGCCTGCAGGTCACAATCCAGCGCGACCGTTTCCGCGTCTACTCCCGAGAGCACGTGCAGCGACCGGCCTGATTCGACGCAGATAAACACACGAAGGTGCCGGGTCCGGGATGTCGTGGACTCGATGGCGGATAGATCCCGGCGTGTGACGAGAAAGAGTGGCCCCTCACCGCTGCTGCCGAAGCCGGACATCCCGGCTCCGAGGTTCTCGCGCACCGCTTCCGTCGAATCAACTGGCAGGCCGCAAGAGCGTGCATGCATCACCACCGAATCTGGCGTCGGGCCTTCATAGAAGCAGAGTGAGCGCTTGTGACCGCCCTTATCGGGCAGACCCAGAGAACGCACCCAACGCACGCCAGGCATCCAGTGCGTCCCAGCGATCGCGAGGAAATGCATCGTATCTTCCTCGTCTTTCGTCATTGGTGGATAAGTGCGCCAGATTGCGTGCAGTGGCATTGCCGGTCCCGCCTACTCGTTGATGTCTGACGGATCTATTGGTTCTAGAACGGCCAGGAGGTCGCGCTCGCGGATGCGAATCGCCTTCTGGCCCGCGAGCCGGAAAGCGGGAAGGCGCCCGGTTCGGATCCAGACGCGAACGGTCTGGACGTGGACGTTGAAGTAGGCCGCCGCCTCTTCGGTGCTGTAGAGCTTCTCGCTCGGTGGCGCGCCGGTGGGTGCGAGGTCGGTGCGACCACCACTGAGGCCCGCAGCGTAGGCGAGCACGTCTTCCGGGCTGACTCCGAGCTCCCCGAAGACTTTTGCCGTGAGACCCTGCTCCGCCCTCATATAGGCGAGCAGCATGTGCATCGGCTCAGGCTTGTCGCGCCCGCTCTTGCGAAATTCCTCCCAGAAACGGACGTAGTGCGCGACAAAGTCGGGCGAGAGCATTGGTAGGCCGGGAGAGTTTGCAGCTCGTGGCTCTGTGCGCCAGAACAGGTCTTCTACGAGGCCCACGTCGATGGTGATTGGCCCGAACGTGAAGTACCCGAATCGACCGAAGATGCGGAGGAAGGCGATGAACTCCTGGTCCACGCTGCGGGGGGGATAGCCGAGCTCGGCACTGACCGCCTGGTTCTCATCGGACAGCTGAATGAGCCACGGCGGCCGCCCGCCAACCGCGTCACCACCATCGGGAAGACAGTCCTGCAGTTCCACGCGAACACCTTGCCATCAAGCGGAAACTTACGCAAGGCTCAGCAAACTTCAATATCACGCTTGCGGCGGTCCAGGCGGGGTGCTATAACTTGCGCGATACTGAAGGATGGTGAATTTTCATGAGTGCAGCGACCATCGGCCCGAGAACAGGATACCTGCTCAAAGAAGCCCTGCTCGACGAGTTCCGGAAGCGAGCCCCCGTCTACGACCGGGAGAACCGCTTCTTCACCGAGGATTTCAACGACCTGAAGGACGTGGGCTACCTGAAGTGCGCGGTCCCCGAAAAGTTCGGGGGCGGCGGACTCGACCTGCTCGACTACAGCCGCGAGGCCCGGCGCCTGGCCGGATTCGCGCCTCCGACGGCGCTGGCGACAAACATGCACATCGCCTGGAGCGGAGCCGGATCCGCCGCACACTTCAGTGGCGATTCCTCGATGGACTGGGTGCTTGAGGACACGGTCCGCGGCGAGGTGTTCGCGAACGGACACGGGGAGCGGGGGAACGATCTCAATGGCTTCATTTCGACCGTAGAGGCGAAGAAAGTCGATGGCGGGTACCGCTTCACAGGCCAGAAGATCTTCGGCAGTCTCTCACCCGTATGGACGCGGCTGGCGGTCTGGGGAATGGATGCCGAGACTCCCGGTGGGCCGTACATGGTGCACGCGTTCTTGCCGCGAGATACGCCCGGCTACCGCATCGTCGAGACATGGGACACGCTTGGTATGCGCGCGACGAGAAGTGACGACACCATCCTTGAAGGCGCCGTGGCGCAAGGACGGAACGTGGCGATGGTCATCGGCCCCGGCGAGTTGCCGCCAGCCGCGCTCAGCGGGGCGTATTTCTGGGTATTGACCGGATTTGCAAGCGTCTACAACGGCATCGCCGACCGGGCGATCGACCTGGCAGTGGCGACCGCGTGTGAGAAGCGCTCCCTGGGTCTTACGCGCTCGATGGCCTATCACCCGGAAATCCAGCACGAAGTGGCGGAGATGTACATCGCCCAACAGGCGGCAACTGCGCTGATCGAATGCGTCGCTTCGGACTATTCGAACGGGGTCGATTATGGAGCACTGGGCTTCGCGAAGCTCTTCTCGGCGAAACATTTCGCGGTCGAATCAGCCCAGCGGGTCGTCGACCTCGCGATGAGGACCTCCGGCGGAACCGGCATGTTCAAATCGAGCGAACTCGAGCGCCTCTTCCGCGACGTCCGCTGCGGAGGATTTCACCCGGCGAACTCGATGCTGGCCCACGAATTCATCGCGAAGTCGGCGCTCGGAATCGACCCCGGTGAGCAACCGCGCTGGGGATAATCAAAGGCGGCAGATTCGAGCCTGGTAGCAGTGCCGGGCTCGTTCTGCGTCCTGGCTACGCTTCGACGAGCGGATTCCAGACGCGCCGGAAGCCGACGTCCTGGAAATCGCGCAGATTTGCAGTTGCGAACTCAGCGACTCCTTGCTGGACCAGCGAGAGTGCCAACCTCAGGTCATAAACTCGACGGCGAGCGAAATCGCGTTCGGCCAAGCGGACCGAAAGATCATCGTGAAGACCTCGTGTTCCGGCCGGAAGACTCACGACCTGCCACCTAGGGTGATTTCGGAACGACTCGATGGCGGCGACCGCCTCAGCCGGGCTCATCTGACGGGGCAGGACCGTGGGATTGCGAAGCAGCCCATAAAGTTCCACCAGCATGAGTTCGGAAACAACCACGTCGTTGCGGCGATGCATCTCACCGACAAATTCGGAGGCCCGCCCGTGCAGCGGATTCTGATTCTCAATCGCTGGAAGCAAAATGTTCGAGTCGATCGAAATGGTCACGAAGGTGCCACATCGTCTTTCACGTCCACCGAGGTCACGTAGAACTCGCCAGTCGTGCGCCGGGCGATTTCTTCTTCGCCGGCCTCCTCGAAGAACAGCTCGAGCGCCTCGATGAGGTTCTTCCGCCTCGCTTCTTCGACCGAATCGCCCTGGCTGGCGATGTCGAGTTCGAGGCAGAGGGAAACGAACTGTGATCCTTCGCGCTCGATCAGGGCGGTAAATCGTCGAAGTACCATGAATGTCCTCCCCAGCTTGCCGGCGATTTCACATCATATGATTGCCGATCTCAAGTTCGTGCCTTCGGTCACAATCCCGTAGAATCGCTGGGAACACGGCCCATGCCGCGCTCCATCCGTTCTCGCCGGGCAAAGGGATACACATGGCACAACTTACGGTTGACGGTCAGACCATCGAGGCACAGGCGGGCGCTCCGCTCGTCGAGGTGTTGAAGAACAACGGCTTCTATGTCTCAAGCCTCTGCTACCTGGACGGCCTGAAACCGTATGCGGGCTGCCGAAGCTGCCTCGTCGACATCGAGGGGCCTCCCGGCCTGCAGCTGAGCTGCACCGCCGTCGTCCAGGATGGCATGAAGGTCAACGTGAGCTCCGAGGAAGTGAAGGACGCGCGCAAAGCCGTCGTCTCGCTGATTCTCGCGAACCACAGCGACCGCTGCCTCACCTGCCACCGGCGCGAACACTGCCACCCCGGCGACATCTGCCTGCGCGACGACGTGGTCACCCACCGCTGCCTGACCTGTTCGAAGAACTACCGCTGCGA
>JBBSKE010000312.1:0-4856 GCA_038256595.1 Tepidiformales bacterium
GCTCCCGGCGCCGTCCGCCCGCACTCACCCTGCGGGCGGACGGTCCCACTTTCGAAACAACCAACCCGTCATCCCTGCCAGCGCCAAAAACCCACGGAGACACGAAATGATGAAGAAGAAGTTCAGGCTCGAGGCGATTGCCGCCGTCACCGTTGCAGGCGCACTCCTGGCTGGCATCGCCTGTTCGCCCAACGGCGGATCCAACTCGACCGATTCCACGGTCGGCACCACCACTACGTCCACCGCCTCGACAAGCCAGCCGGCTACCTCCAGCTACGAGCAGACCGCGTCCACGAAGGAGATGACAGTCGCCGACCTGGCCGCTGCAGCGGGGCAGAGTGTTGTACGCATCGAAACCGACACTGGCATCGGCTCCGGATTCGTGGTCGATAGCGACGGCTACCTGGTGACCAACTACCACGTCATCGAAGATGCCCGCAGCATCACGGTGATGCTCGCCGACGGCAGCGAGTACGACGCGACAGTCACCGGCTCGGACGCGCGCTCGGACCTCGCCGTCCTCAAGATCAGCGCGACCGGCCTGCCTGCGCTCGAATTTGCGAACCTCGATGATGTCGTGGTCGGGCAGGATGTGGTCGCCATCGGCTACGCGCTCGACCTCGAAGGTGGCGAAGGCGCCGGGTTCAGCGTAACTACCGGCATCGTCAGCGCGAAGAACCGCGGCATCGAAGAGTCGTCGACCATCCTCGGCGCGGTCCAGACGGACGCGGCAATCAACCACGGCAACAGCGGCGGCCCGCTGCTCACGCGCTCTGGGCTCGTGGTCGGCGTGAACACGGCGGTCGCGGCAGACAGCAGCAGCGGCGAGAGCGCCTTCGGTATCGCCTTCGCGGTCGGCTCAGACATGGTCAAGGCCGTCTACGAGACGATCCGGGCGGATGGCCAGGTCAACCGCGGGGTGCTCGGCATCGCGAACTTCAGCGCCGTCCGGCCCGCCGATGTGGCCGAACTCGGGCTCACGGAGGGCACGACCGGTGTCATCCTTGGAGCATCGACCTCGATTCCAACCAGCGCGCGGCCCGGTGCTCAGCAGCAGCAGGTCGCGGCCGTCAGCGGCGCCGCCGCCCAGGCCGGCCTCCAGTCGGGCGACGTCATCACGAAGATCGGCGACTCCGATATCGAGAACGAAGGAGCGCTCGCGATTGCCCTCATTGAACACAAGGCCGGCGAGACCGTGACCGTCGAGTTTTACCGCGATGGCACGCAGCAGACGGTACAGGTGACGCTCGGTTCGGCCTCGAACCAGGGCTAACTACATCCGCGAGCGCGGCCAGCGAGACACAAGCCGCGCTCCGGCTGAGACGGGTTCCCCCTCCCCGCAGAAGAGCCGCGACCTCCCGAGGTTGCGGCTTCTCTGCGTGTGAGGGCGGCTGATAGGCGCCATCACGGGTGCTGGTCCGCTTAGCCTGTCGCGGGTCACCACGTTCTCTTCGCGATGCCTGTGTGCCGGTTGTCGCTGGAACGCGCTCCTTAAGGCAGTCGCGCTTCCTCAGAAGTGGGCGCCACTCCGAAGACTTCGACCGGTTCGCGCGACGAGGGCCAACCGCGTAGGGTTGGGCAGGAGACGAACCGCAAGGAGGGCAACTCGCCATGGCAGCACCGAGTGAGTTCAACCAGAAGATCATGGACGAATTCCGCGCCAATGACGGCAAGGTGGGCGGCCGCTTCGAGGGCATGAACATGCTCCTCCTGACCACCACCGGCGCGAAGTCCGGCGAGAAGACGACCACGCCGCTGGTCTACTTTCCCGACGGCAAGACCATGGTGATCATCGCCTCCATGGGCGGCGCGCCGAAAAATCCGGCCTGGTACCACAACATCAAGGCGAGCAAGGACGTTGTCGTCGATATCGGCAATGGCGAATTCGCCGCCGAGGCCGTGGAGGCGCTGGGCGACCGGCGAGACGAACTCTATGCCGCTCAGGCTGAGAAATATCCCGCCTTCGCCGAATACGAGAAGAAGACGACGCGCAAGATCCCGGTCATCGTGATCAGCGCGAAGGTGTAGCACCGGCGATTATCCCGGCGGGCGGTGGCGCGCTATCCTTCGCATCACCGAACACTGAGGAGATTCTCACCCATGCAGATGCCCGCACTCGCCCTTGCCGCCGTCGCCGGGAGGCGCGCGAAGACCGTGGAACTCGCCCAGGAGATCGAACGGCGAGGTTACCAGGGCATCTATTGCGCCAGTTTCGGTGATTCGATGGGCCTCTGCCTGTCGATGGCGCACGCGACCAGCACGATCAAGTTCGGCACGGCGATTGCGAACATCTACACGCGCCACCCGTTCGATATGGCCCAATCGGCCGCCTACATCCACGAAATCGCCCAGGGCCGGTTCTATCTCGGCCTCGGCGTGAGCCACGGACCGATGAACCAGCGGCTCGGCCTCGACACGGGCAAGCCGCTTTCGGACATGCGCAATTACGTCGCGGCATTGCGCGCTGCCGCGGGAAAGCAGATGGGCGAGCTGCCGCCGATCGTGCTCGCGACGCTGCGCAAGAAGATGGTCGATCTCTCGGTCGAAATCGCCGAGGGCGCGGTCTGGGCGAATGCTTCGCGCTCGCACATGGCCGATTCGCTCACCGGGGTGCCGGCCGAGCGCCTGGAATCCGGCTTCTTCATCGGCGACATGCTCCCGACCTGCATCGACGACGACATCGAGGCCGCCGCGGCGGTCTGCCGGCGCACGCTCCTGGGCTATGTGACCCTACCGAACTACCGGAACTACTGGAAAGAGGCCGGGTACATCGAGGAGATGGAAGCGATCGAGGCGGCCATCGCGAAGGGCGAGCGTGACAACCTGACGAGCCTCATGAGCGACCGCTGGCTGGCGGATGTCACGCTCTTCGGTCCGGCCGCGCATGTTCGCGAGGAGCTCGAGGGCTGGTTCGCCGCCGGGATGCGGACGCCAGTACTGGTGCCCTCTTCGACCAAGGGCGGCCAGATGCAGGCCTTCGCAGAAGTGTTCGAGACGTTCGGCTAGGCCCCGGGAGCAATTCCCAGGAGAGCCGGGACCGGGCGATTAGGCCTGCCCTGCGACCATCGAAGCTGATGGCGCTGGCGCGATGCCCCAGCGCCGGGTCAGCGTTCGCGCCCGCCACTCCGCGAGGCTCACGAGGAGAATCGCGAGGAATCCGCAGCCGGCCATGAACGGGATCGAGATGAAGCCGAGCTCGTCGACCCACTGCGCCGTGCAGGGCGAGATTCCCGTGCAAACCGTCGCCTGTTCGGGAAACAGCTGGAGCTGGTAGTGGTAGATCGAGATGCAGAGTCCGATGGCCGCGGCGACGGCTATGTAGCGCGTTGGCAGCCTGTCCCGGGTGACGAACGCGACGATGGTCAGGATCGCGATTGGATACATCGCGATTCGCTGGAACCAGCAGAACTCGCAGGGAACGTAGTGGGCAATCTGCGAGTAGTAGAGCGAGCCGAGCATCGCCGTTAACGAGACCGCGAGGACGGCCTTCTGAGCGTGTCGAAGGACGAACGTGCTCCCGCGCGAATCCCCGACGAGCACAACGGCCATCACGCCGAGGGCGACGGCGGCCAGCGCCGACGTGGCGAGCACCGCCGAAACTGTATCTACATTCATGCGCCAACTCCGCGACCGCAATCGCTCGCAGAATATGGATTCTGCGGTCTCGATTACGAGCGTAGGCGCTGCCGGGGCCGGAATCAGCGGCCCGAGGGCCCGGGATGCCCGGCCGTTGGACCCAAATTCGGGTGAGTTAAATCGAGAGGCCGCCGAGGCCCTGGACCCCGCGGACGTACTCGATTTCGCCGACATGGCGGTAGCCGTGGCTCAAGCCGATGCCGTAGATGCCATCCCAGAGGGTCATTTCGCCGAGCGGCTTGATGGTCACGCGGCGGGTGTCGAACTCGCTCGAGGACATATTGGCGAGGAAGGCGTCGGTCGCGTCCCAGACCTGCTTCTGGTACTCGAGCCAGCCGGGGACATCGGCGATGGTGATGGCGCGCGCCTGCTCCTCGGTCATGCCGGTGCCCTGGCTGGTGCGCGGGAGGCCGAATTTCGTGTCGTAGGCGCCTTCGAGCCAGACGGTCGGCTTCTGCTGCGTGACCCACTGGATGATGTTGTCCTCGGTGCGGACGTAGTGCCAGAGGCTGAAGAAGGCCGTGACGCCACCCTCCTGCGGGCGGAAGTTGAACTGCTCGGCAGTCATCCCTTCCACCGCCTTGTCGAGCATGTTGTGCATCGAAACGAGGCTCGTGCGCAGCAGGGCATGGGGCGTCACTGTCATAGAATGGAACTCCACGTGAAGTTATGGGATTCTCACTGGGCCACGAGTGCGAGTCAATGCACGGTGAGTGGCGAAATTCGTAGCGGTCCGCGGCGGCCGCGCCAGTTCTGAGGCCCGATGACGTTCGGAGCCGCACCGGGGAGTACAGCGTGAACAGGACGAAACCAGCCGGGAACCTCTGGCTCGCCGAGGAACTCTGGAAACTCGATGCGATCACCTTCGGCGACTACACGATCGGCCGCACGGCGGTGCATTCGCCCATCTACGTGAACCTTCGCCGCTTGATCAGCAACCCGAAGGCGCTCGCCAAGGTCGCGAAGATCATCGAAGACGAGCTCAAGACGCTGATGTCGATGCGAAACCCGCACGTCCAGCCGTTCACGCTCGTCGCCGGGGTGCCGTTCGGCGGCCTCCACGTGGCAACCGCGTTCTCGCTCGGTGTGAACACACCGATGATTTACATCCACCCGCCACAGACCAGCAAGGCGGACATCATCGAAGGTGTCTACGTGCGCGGCCAGACCTGCCTGATTATCGACGACCTGATCACCGGCGGCGGCAGCATCCTCCAGAC
>JBBSKE010000313.1:0-4841 GCA_038256595.1 Tepidiformales bacterium
GATGGGTCACGCAGGACGAATTTCTCGCCGGGTATGGCGCGGCGCAGGCCGTCCCGGGGCCACTGTTCACGCTCTCGGCGTACCTCGGCGCAGTTTCGGGTCCGGAACCGAATGGCATCGCCGGGGCGTCGATCGCACTCGTAGCGATCTTCCTGCCGAGCTTCCTGCTCATCATCGGCGGGCTGCCGCTCTGGTCGCTGCTGATGCGAAGCCCGGCGTTCCAGGCATCGCTGCGAGGCATCAATGCGGCCGTGGTGGGATTGCTGCTTGCGGCGCTCTACGACCCGGTCTGGGTGAGCGCGGTCCACGCGGCATCGGATTTCAGCCTCGCGGCGATCGGGCTGCTGCTGCTGTCGGTATGGAAGGCGCCGCCGTTGCTGGTGGTGGCCGTGGTGACGGTGGGCGCGGTGCTGGTGGACGCGCTTTAGCAGGGCCGCTGCGACGAGTCGTAATACACGCCAATTCGCCACGAATCGGAGGAACCGCGCGTGGCAACAAGCGGGTGGGTGACTCGCCACCGGAGATCGCGGCTGGAACGCTGGTGACTCGAGAGCGGGCGTGGTTGCCGACGTTCGGGCACGATTGTTCGGCCTGCGGGCGGGATTCGGCGGCGAGTCGGCCGACCCCGGCTGGCGCCTCGGGGCTCGTTACGGATTTAGTGGGCCGAGTGTCCCTACATGCTCCGCAGCAGCCGGATTCGCTCTTCGATCGGCGGGTGCGTGTTGAAGAGGTTGTTGAGCATGCTCTGGTGCTCTTTCAGGGGGTTCGAGATGTAGAGGTGGGCGGTCGCCTTGTTCGCGGCTTCGAGCGGCTCCTGGTCGCCGGCGATCTTTTCGAGCGCGCGGGCGAGTGCTTCCGGGTTACGCGAGAGCAGCGCCCCCGAGGCGTCGGCGAGGTATTCGCGGCGGCGGCTGACGGCGAAGCGGATGGTCTGGGCGACGATTGGGGCGAGGATCGCACCGATGATGACGAGCGCGATCATGATCAGCTGGCCGTAGCCTCCGCCCTTGCCCCTGTTGCTGCGTCGCGAGCCGGAGCCGTAGACCGTGAACCGTAGGGCGAGGTCAGAAATGAGCGCGACCACGCCCACGAGCACGGTCACAACCGTCATCACGCGGATGTCGTAGTTGCCGATATGCGAAAGTTCGTGCGCGAGGACGCCCTCGAGTTCTGCCGGTTCGAGCTTGTCCAGGAGGCCGCGGGTGACGACCACATGCGACTTTTCCGGCGTGACTCCGGTGGCGAAAGCGTTCGGGGCGGAATCCTCGAGCACCCACGTTCGCGGCATCGGCAGGCCCGCCCCGATGCAGAGATTCTCGACGCGACGAACGAATTCCCACTCTTCCTGCTTCGTCACTTCGTGCGCGCCGGAGATAGAGAGCACTGCCTGCGTCGAAAAGCGGTAGCTGATGAACGCGTAGAGGATAAGGATGATGCCCGTGATCGAGAGCGCGCCGGGCATCTCCGCGCTGGTTAGTCCGAGGGCGAAGAGCGCAATCGAGACCAGGCCACCGATGAGCACAACGAATGCCAGCATCAGGAGCCAGGTCTCGCGTTTGTTCGCGCCGATGCGGTCGTAGACAAGGACCTGACCGCCACCGGGTTCGGAATAGGCTCGACGGGGGGCGTTTCCGCTCTCGGTCATCCTGGGTTAGGCGAAACTGACCGAGACATCCTCGCGAGAGGCCTCATCAGTGCGATAAAACTCCTCTTCGGTGAAGCCGAACATGCCCGCAATGAGGACGTTCGGGAAGACGAGGCGCTTTTCGTTGTAGTTGCCGACGTTCGTGTTATAGAACTGGCGGGCGTAGGCGATCTTATCCTCGGTATCGGTCAGTTCGCGCTGCAGTTCGAGGAAGTTCTGGTTCGCCTTGAGGTCCGGGTAGGCCTCGGTGACGGCGAAGAGACGGCCGAGCGCCTGGGTGAGCATGTTGTCGGCGAGCGCGGCATCTGCGGGGCCGGTCGCGCTATCGAGCCGCGAGCGAGCGCGGGTCACCGCTTCGAGGGTCTCGCGCTCGTGGGCGGCGTACCCCTTAACGGTTTCGACGAGGTTCGGGATGAGGCTCGAGCGGCGCTTGAGCTGGACATCGATGCCGGCCCACGCCTCTTTGACGTTGATGCGCGACTTGACGAGGCCGTTGTACACGGACCAGAGAAAGCCGACGACGACAACGGCGACGACCAAAATGACGATGAGCGCGATAAGCATGCCCGGAACTCCCAATGGCAGGATCTGCCGCATCCTACCACAATCCTGCGTCGCGCCAGTTACGGAAATTCGTTCCCTACCGCCTACGCCGGGGGCGATTCAACATGGAGCATATGAACGGCAAACTGCTCGTATTTATCATGGTTGGCGGCGCCATCGCACTGGTCCTCACGATGCAGGCACTCAACCAGTTCTCCTAGCACGGCGGTGACTTTTCATGTGTGGAATATCCGGGCTCCTGACGACCGACGACGCGGCGAACCTGCGCCGGGCGGCGCACACGATGTCCTGTCTCGAACATCGCGGGCCGGATGCGCGCGGCTGGATGTCGGCGACCCCGGCGGGGGTGGCACATGGCCTCGGGCTGCCCGCGACCTACGACGCGCCGCTCACCGTCTTCCACACTCGCCTTTCGATTATTGACCTGAGCGACGCCGGCACTCAGCCCATGTGCACGGCGGACGGCTGCTACTGGATCGCCTACAACGGCGAAATCTATAACTACCGCGAGCTGGCCAAGGAGCTGGAGGCGCTCGGCCACGTCTTCCGCTCGCAGTCCGATACGGAGGTTCTGCTCGAAGCATGGGCGGAATGGGGACCAGCGTCGCTGAAGAAACTCGCCGGCATGTTCGCCTTCGCCATCTACGACACGAAGCGAAACGAGATGACCCTGGCGCGGGACCCGTTCGGGATGAAGCCGCTGTACTACGTGCGGCTCCCCGGTGCGCTCGCCTTCGCCTCCGAGATCAAGGCGCTGCTCGGCCTGCCGGGTGTTAGCCGTCGAGCGAACCCGCAGCGGATGTTCGACTACCTGCGCTTCGGCCTCACGGACCACGGCTCCGAAACGATGTTCCAGGCGATCCGCCAGTTGCCCCAGGGCCACTACGTGACGGTACCGCTCGCGAATCCGCTGGCCGGCGAGCCGGAATGCTACTGGAGCCTCCAGCCAGGCGAGGACCAGGGCCTTTCGATCGATGAGGCGGCTGCGAGGCTGCGCGACCTCTTCTTCGATAGCGTCCGGCTGCATCTGCGCAGCGATGTGCCTGTAGGGGCGGCCTTGTCCGGCGGAATCGATAGCTCGGCGGTCGTGATGGCGATGCGCGAGCTTGAGGGTTCGAAGCTGGATGTCCACACCTTCAGTTATGTCGCCGATGACCCGACCATCGGCGAGGAGCGCTGGATTGAGATGGTCGGCGAGGCCTCCGGGGCGGTGCTGCACAAGGTTCGCCTCGAACCCGATGAGTTAATCACCGACCTCGACACACTCATCGCCTGCCAGGACGAGCCGTTCGCGAGCACGAGCATCTACGCGCAGTACCGCGTCTTCAAGGCCGCGAAAGCCGCCGGGATCACGGTCATGCTGGACGGCCAGGGCGCAGACGAGCTGCTGGCGGGCTACAAGCCGTTCGTGGCCGCGCGCCTCGCCTCGTCGATTCGGTCCGGGAACCTGAAGACGGCTGCGAACCTCGCCACGGCGGCGGCGCGCGGTTCGGGCGAGAGCACCTCGCGCATCCTCCTGCAGTCCGGGGGCTTCCTCATGCCCTGGCGCTTCGAGCGGCCCCTGCGCCAGATGGTCGGGGCCGATCTCGTGCCGAACTGGATGAATCGCATCTGGTTCGACCGCCAGGGAGTAACCGCCCAGACGCCGTGGCTCGCGGATGGCCCGAACTACCTCAGTTCGGCGCTCCAGCGCAGCGTGGTCGAGACGAGCCTGCCGATGCTGCTGCGCTACGAGGACCGCAACTCGATGGCCCACTCGGTCGAGAGCCGCCTACCCTTCCTGACGACGGCGATGGCGGAGTTCATCATCTCGCTGCCGGAGAACTACCTCGTCGGGAACGATGGGACGACGAAGATGGTGTTCCGCAAGGCGATGCGCGGCGTCGTGCCCTCGGCCGTGCTCGACCGCAAGGACAAGATCGGCTTCGCCACGCCCGAACGGATGTGGCTGCGGGAGCTGACGCCCTGGGTCGAGCGGGTGCTGAATAGCGAGGTCGCGCGCGAGGTGCCAGTGCTGGACCTGCGGCGAGTGAAGCGCGGCTGGGAAGAAGCGCGCGCGACGAACTCGTACGAAGAGTCGCCGGCCTGGCGCTGGGTGAACTTCATCGAGTGGGTGGATAAGTTTGATGTGACGTTCGCGCCATAGGGTGAGTGACGAGGTATGAGGACTGGGGCGGGGAGTGCTGGGTGCTGAGTGCTGAGTGAGGTGGCCTGAGGGGGCGGCGGTGCCTGGCAAACAGTCCTCACGACGTCACCCAATGGCAGTAACGCGAGCGCGCAAGCGAGCGTGCAGCTGCCGGTTGTCGCACTCCCCAGACCGCAGCTCAAGGGTCGTCGCGGCGTTGTGGTGAGTACCCGCTCTAGAGGGCCGCAATCTGAGATAGACATGGTGGCGGGCTCGGTTGTTTGTCTGCCGTCCCGCGGCGGGGGCACTCTCCTGGAGATCTCGAAGCAAATTACTTGTCGCTGAACTATTGTGCGCGAGGTGGATGCGCAAGTCAGGGTTCAATCCGCGTGGCGGAAGACGCGATCGACACGGCCGGTGGCGTCGAACTCGATGCTCAGCAGGTTTTCGAAGCCTTCGAGGAACGCGTCGATTGGGCCGCCGAGGACGTAGTCGATGCGGTCTTCC
>JBBSKE010000314.1:0-4827 GCA_038256595.1 Tepidiformales bacterium
CTTCGCGGCCGCGACCCGGCGAAGCTCCTGCCCGGCATCCGTTTCCCCCGCGGCTGGTCGATCGACGTGGACCCGGCAGCGCTGCTGTAGAGACGGGACCTGCAGGCTCAACGAGAACAGAACCGCGACCGGCAGAGAGCGGGTGCGTGACCTGCCACGTATCGCACTGCCCGCCGGCCCACACCCGGGGATTCGGGCCGTCCAACACATCGGCAGGTCCGCACGCCCAAAGGGACGGTCGGCTGGCCTATGGCAGCTGACATTCGGCGAATCACCCACCCGCTTGTTTCCACGCGCGGTTCTGTTGCTCTGGGTGGGACGCGTCTCAATGCGCTATCCTCCATGCATGCAGGCAGAACCCGGCCGTGTCTATCTTGTGGGCGCCGGGCCCGGCGACCCGGGGCTGATCACGGTCGCGGGCGCGGCCTACCTCGCGACCGCTGACGTCGTCCTCTACGACGCGCTCGCCCCGCGCGAGTTGCTGCGTGGCACGAAGCCCGGCGCAGCGCTCATCCCCGTCGGCAAGCGCGCCGGCCGCCCCTCAATGGCCCAGGACGAGATCAACGCGCTCATCATCCGGAGGGCGATGGCCGGCAAGAGCGTCGTTCGCCTCAAGGGCGGCGACCCCTTCGTCTTCGGGCGCGGCGGCGAAGAAGCGCTCGCCTGTTTCGAAAACGAAGTGCCCTTCAGCATCGTGCCCGGTGTCACCTCGGCCATCGCCGCTGCGGCCTATGCGGGCATCCCGGTCACCCACCGCCAGGTCGCGCGCTCCTTTCTTGTGCTCACCGGCAGCGAGGAGGGCGCGGGCGACGAAGGCATCGATTGGACGGCCGCGGCCGCCGCCGGGACGATCATTCTGCTCATGGGCAACCGCAAGCTGAAGGCGAGCCTCGAACGGCTGATCGCGGCCGGCCGCCCGCCCGAAACCCCCGCCGCTGTCATCTGCCAGGGCACGCGCACCAGCCAGCAGCTGCTCCGCTCCGACATCGCCCACCTCGGCGACCTCGCGGCCGAGGCGAACCTGCCCGGCCCCTCGCTCGTGGTCATCGGCGAGACGGTCGAACTCGCGGACGAGCTGCGCTGGTTCCGCCCGGGGCCACTCGCCGGGCGCACGGTCGCCGTCACGCGGGCGGCCGCGCAGACCGGCGGGCTGGTCGCGATGCTCGAATCCGAAGGCGCCGAGGTGGTCGAAGTGCCGGTTGTCAGCTCCCATTTCGGCGCCGAAGACGAGCTCTGCGCCGCCCTCGACCTCGCCTGGGACTGGGTCCTGTTTACCAGCGCGAACGCCGTCGAGGCGCTCAGGCTAGCCCTCGTCGAGCGCGAGCAGGACGTCCGCGTGCTCGGCGCGGCGAAAGTGGCAAGCATCGGCCCGGGGACGACCGCGGCTCTCGCGAGCGTGGGGCTGCGGCCCGATTTCGAACCATCGCGGGCGATTGGCCGAGTGCTCGCCGAAGAGCTCCCGAACCCTCGCCGCGCGCGCATCCTCTACCCGACCTCTTCGTTGACGAACGACGATCTCGCGGCCGAACTGCGGCTGCGGGGCGCGGCTGTCACGCAGCTGGTCGCCTACCGCACGGTCACGGAGCTGCTCGATGCCCACGCCATCGAGGACCTCGCCACGGCGCACGCGATCACCTTCACCAGCCCATCGACCGCCCTCGGACTCGCCGAATCGCTCGGCGCGAACACGCTCCTCCCGGGCGTCAAGCTGGTCAGCATCGGCCCGCGCACATCGATCACGCTGGGCGAATGTCTCGGGCGGGTCGATGGAGAGGCGAGCGAACAGTCGCTGCGGGGGCTGGTCGATGCCGTGATCGCGGCCCTCGCGCCGCGCAAATCCCGCTCGTGGGCATGATCGTCGAATTGCAGCCATCGCTGGGGCGAGCGCTGGTGCTGGGCGGCGGCGCCATCGCCCTGCGCAAGCTGCAATCGCTGGCTGAAGCGGGATTCGCCAGTCTCGTGGTCGCCCCGGCACTCCTCGAAGGGATTCGCGCGCTGCCCGGCGTCGAGTGCGAGGAGCGGTCATTCGAGCGCGCCGATATCGCCCGCGAACGCTGGGCGCTCGTCTTCGCCTGCACGGACAATCGCGAGGTGAACCGCCAGGCCGGCGAACTCGCCCGCGCCGCCGGAATCCCCGTCGTGGTCACCGATGCCCAGTCCGAGAGCACCTTCTTCACGCCCGCTACGATCCGCGACGGCTCCCTCGCGATCGCCATCTCCACCGGCGGCGCCGCCCCCGCCGTGACGAAGGCCCTCCGCGCGCAACTCCGCGAGGCGCTCGGCGAAGGCTGGTCCGAGCGTATCGAGCAGGCAGCGAGGGAGCGCAAGCGGGCTATTGGCGCTGACCTGTCGCCCGCTTGGAGCGTTCCTCCCAGTGAGCTACTCCAGCCCGGCCAGCCGTCGTCGAATGGCGAGGAGGTCGGTCAGCGTTAGCTCCGAATCGCTGTCGCTGATCACGTCGCCATCGCATGGTGCGACGGCCGAGGGCGCGTCACTGAAGCCGGCAAGCGTGCGCAGGGCCGCCAGGGCGTCAACGCCCTCGATCCCAGCGGTGCAGTCGACGTCGTAGCCGTCCTGGGGCGTGTAGACGAGGATGCGCAGCGTCGGCTGCTGGCCGATGATGAGCCGGAAGCGGTACGGGTCGAACGTGAACGTTCTCACGCCGCTTGGGACGGTCCCAATCGCACTATTCGCAAGCGTGATTTCGCCTGTGATCCCGACCTCCGCGTGGCCATAGGTGAGCGCCCCGGCATCCGGGGCGGCTTGAGCAACGTTGGTGAAGCTCGGTGACCTGGCGTAGTAGTTGCCATTCGGCAATACGCCGTAGTCGGACCCAACGCTGTCGTCGATGCTCGACCCGACGAGGGAGTTCGCCGTTGTCACCGGTCCCGTGCAGCCTCCCGTCCCGAGGCAGAACGTGACGGCGCCTGCGTCCTCGACGGGCGGCGAAACCCGGTCCCAGTCCTCCGAGGGGACGAAGTAGTTGCCATTCGGAAGGACTCTGATTCCGTAGTAGCCGACGTAGTCCTCGAAAGTTGTTCCGACCAACGAGTTCGTGCTGTCCAGGGTTCCGGTGCAGCCAACCGTCCCGTCACACCAGCGGACGGCGCCGGCGTCAATGGCTGCCGGGGATGGGTTGTCCCACTCGCCCACTACGACAACGTAGTGACCGGTCGCGAGCGCATAACTGCTGTCGCCCACGTTGTCATTCTCCGAACCTCCGACCAGGGAGTTCGCCGCACTCACGATGCCGACACACGGCGCACTCCCGTCGCACCACGTCGCTGCGCCCGCGTTCTCCACGAGCGGGCCGGTCCGGTCCCAGTTCGGGCTACCAACGACAAAGTTGCCGTTCGTGAGCGCCTCTAAACGGGTGCCGACGTTGTCGTCAACGCTCGCGCCGATCAGCGAGTTGGCTGGAGATACTGCGCCCTGGCAGCCGCCCACGCCGCTGCACCAGGTGACGGCGCCAACGTTTACCGCCGGTGGGTTGTCCCACCCTTCGGAGCCAATGACATAGTTGCCATTTGCCAGGAGGACGACGGAATTGCTCCCAATACGGTCATCGGTGGTCGAACCGACGAGCGAATTTGCGATTCCAACCGGTCCCGTACACCCGGAGACACCGGAGCAGAACGTCACGGCGCCGGCGTCCACGGCGAGCGGGCTTGGGCGGTCCCAGTTCGCACTGGCCACCAGGTAGTCGCCGTTCGGAAACGGGATGACGAGGTCGCTGCCGACGAGGTCGCCCGCCGTAGACCCAACGAGCGAATTTGCGCTGGTGATCGCGCCGGCGCAGCCCGTCGTGGAGCTGCACAGGCGGACCGCTCCAGCGTCGTCAGCACTGCCATTGTCCCAGCCACTCATCGCGATAACGTGCTTCCCGTTTGGAAGCTCCGTGAAGTTCGGGAACCCAATGTCGTTGGTGGAGGAGCCAATCAGCGAATTGCCGGCGGTGATGAACCCCAAGCAGCCCGTGGTGCTCGCGCAGAAGGTCACCGCCCCAGCATCGCTGACTGCCGGCGCCGGATTATCCCAGAAGGGGGTAATGAGGAGGTAGTTGCCGTTCTCGAGGAACACCACGCTGTAACCAAGTCCATCGCCCGCGCTTTCGCCGATCATGGAGTTGGCCGGGCCGATTGCGCCGGTGCAGCCAGTGGTACCGCTGCACCATGTGGCAGCGCCCGCATCGATCGTCAGTGGCGCGGGGTTGTCCCAGCCAAAGGAGAGCAGGAGATAGTTGCCACTCGGACGCGCATAGATGGTGTTTCCGACAAAGTCGTCGTCGCTTGTTCCGACCAGTGAATTCGCCGCGCTCACCGTGAGCCCCGCGCAGCCCGACGTTCCGTCGCACAGTGTGGCAGCGCCAGCGTTCAATCGAAGTGGCCCGGAGTTCTTCCAGAACGGAGACCCGACCACAAAATTGCCGTTCGGCAATGCCGTGACCACGCTACCTATCAGGTCGTTGTCGCTGGCGCCCGTGAGCGAGTTCGCCGACGTGAGCGGCCCAACGCATGCCCCAGGCCCGGCCACGCAGAGCCGCACCGCTCCCGCATTTGCTGCTGGCGGCGCCGGCTTGTCCCAGAAGCGGTTGACGACGACATAGTTGCCATTCGCAAGCGCCGTGATCCCGTCGTTCCCCAGGCCTTCGTTTTCCACGCTGCCTACCACCGAATTCAGAGCCGAAACGGCAAAGTTGCAGCCCGTCGTGGCGTCGCAGAACGTCACCGCTCCCGCGCACAGGTCAACTGAGCAGGGGACGCAGGTATTCTCACCGCAGTCGGTCACCGTGCCCGTGAGGGACGGGCGCGGCTGATGGCCAGACTC
>JBBSKE010000315.1:0-4821 GCA_038256595.1 Tepidiformales bacterium
CCAAACACGGCTCCCATCGCTTCGCCCAGGAGGGGCACGGCACTGATGAGCCCGGCGGCACCTGCGACCAGCCCCAGGTAGATGAGCGGCGCCGGAAATGCTCGAGCGGCCCTGGCGGCGATAGAAATCAGCAGCACCCACGCTCCTCCGACGACCTCATTGCCGCCGCCGAGCCCATCCACGACGAAGTGGAGCGCGAGCCACGTCGTTCCTGCTCGCTCCGGGTCATCTTCGTACAGGTCGATGACCACGCCAGCGCCGATGTTCGCGACCATTCCGCTGGCGATGACAAGCCCAGCCCAGACGAGGGCAAACGCAGTACCGACCTGGACGATCGCAGTATTCGAGCCCTTGAGACGTTCGTGCAGGGCCAACGCTAGAACAACGAGCAGCAGGCCGAAGAGCACATAAATGACGAAATTCCACAGGTACATCAAGGCTTCGTTCTCTGCCAGGAATTGCACGTGCTCGACTGGGTCGATATCGAGACTCCCGTAGTCCGCGGATTCCAGCAATGTGACGTACAAGGCGAATCCGAATATGAACGTTGCAGCTTCCATAAGTGCAGCAAAGCCGCCCACTTTTTGTAGACTTTTCACGCATCCACCTCCATTGTGACGGGCCACCATAGCATCCAAAGACTAACGGCAAGGACTCGCTGTCCAGCGCGGAGGAGGACCGGGGAATGGCGCAGAACATCTACGACCGGCAGGAGTTCTTCGAGGGGTACAGCCAGCTGCCTCGTTCGACCGGCGGACTCGCCCTGGCGCCCGAGTGGCCGACGTTGCAGGCGATGTTGCCGCCGCTCGCGGGCAGCCGCGTGGCCGACCTTGGTTGCGGATTTGGCTGGTTCTGCCGCTGGGCGAGCGAGCAGGGTGCTGTATCTGTCCTTGGGGTCGATGTCTCCGAAAAGATGCTGGAGCGCGCTCGCAGGGAGCCCGGCGTGGGTATCGAGTACCTTCGCGCCGACCTTGAGACCCTGGAACTGGCGGCGAACAGCTTCGAACTCGTCTACAGCTCGCTCGCGCTCCACTACATCGCTGACTTCGCCCGAATCGCGGAGATGGTCCATGGGGCGCTCGTGCCGGGGGGCTGGTTCGTGTTCTCGATCGAGCACCCGGTCTTCATGGCGCCATCGCAGCCGGGCTGGCTGACGAACGCCGAGGGCCACAAGACGTGGCCCGTCGATGGCTATTCGCTCGAGGGCCCGCGCGTCACGAACTGGCTTGCCGATGGCGTTGTGAAGCATCACCGGACCATCGGGACGACGCTCAACCAGCTCATTGGGGCCGGGTTCAGCATCGCCCACGTCGAGGAGTTTCGTCCAACTGACGCGCAGATTGCCGTGCGCCCGGGGCTCGCGGAAGAGGTGGAGCGGCCGATGTTCCTGCTGGTTTCGGCGCATCGCTCGCACGGCGGACAATAAAAGAGGGCCGCATTGCTGCGGCCCCCTTCCCCCTCCCCCGCTCTCTCTGAAAGGCGGGATTACGGCATCGCCGTGTGCCAGACGCCGCCGACACCGTCGCCCGTTGTCTGTCCCGGTGCCGTGTCGGAGCGGTACAGGTAGAGCGGCTTGTCCTTGTATGCGACCTGCTTCGTGCCGTCGTCCCGGGTGATGATGGTGAACGCGCCGGTTGCGCCGCTCACAGTCGGGGCGGTCGCTGTGGCAGTGGTCAGCAGCGGCGGCCAGGTCACGGCGCAACCAGCGTTGCAGACGCTCTTACCGGCGGTCGTGTCGTTGTCGAAGGTGTAGAGCGTGAGCCCGGCGCTGTTGGTGAGCATGCCTCCCGTGCCGACGGCGACGGTCGCAGCAGTGGTCACCGCGGTGGGGCTGGCGGCAGCGGCGGAGGGGCTTGCTGCTGCCGAAGCGGACGCAGCAGCCGTGGGCGAGGTCGCCGTGGTCGGCGACGTGGCTGTCGTAGGCGAAGTGGCGGTCGTGGGCGATGTGGCGGAGGTCGGCACGATGGTGGCCGTCCCGCCGGTCACCAGGGGTGTCGGCGTTGCCTCGTCGTCATCGCCGCCGCAGGCCGCCGCGACAAACGCAAGCGACGAGACTGCGAGGACTCCGCACAGGAGGCGAATAGAAGCTCGTGAGTGGATATTCATTGCCATTCCTTCCTGGGGGTCGCAATCGTTACTACGGGTTCTGCGCGCCCGGGGATGCATCCATCCACGGCCGGCGTAAAGGCCGCTTGCCAGCGCAGCGGTCGCGCCGAAGCTGAATCGGCGCGGGGAGGTATTCTGAAATCGAAGAGGTGGCATGGTTCGAACAAAACTCGCAGTGGTCCTCGGGCTCCTCGGCTTTGTCGTGCTGGCGAGCGCGGCGTACGCCTTCGGCTGGCGCGAAGAGGAACCGGCAAAGACCCCGGAGCAGCGCCAGACGGCCGCCTGGGCCGCCGAAATTCGCACCGCAACCGCTCGCGGTGGCCAGGACCGCGTCGTCGCGACCGTCGATGGTCAGCCGATTCGGATGGCACAGGTCTCGGGCATGCTCGCTGCCTCGAAGGCGTTCGAAGGCCGGAACCCGAACGTTCCATCGACCGCCGAAGCCGCACTTGAACAGCTCATCGACAATCGGCTGCTCGCCGCCGCCGCTCAACGAGCCGGGGTCGAAGTCACTGACAACGAAATTTCGGCGCGGATTCAAACCGGCACCATCGACCCCCTCAAGAACGGCACGCTGACAAAAGAACAGAAAGAAGCGGCCGAGGCGACACTCGCACTCTCCGGCACGGATCTTGACTCCGTTCTCCAGCACGAACCGACGCGCGCGCTCGTCCGCGACACCCTGCTTCGGACCCGCTACCTGGAGCTGACCGGCTTCGACCCGGCGCAGGTCATCGCCGAGGCCCGCCTGGCGATCCCGTACGAGGTGGTCCCCGGCGCGCTGACGCCGTAAGCCAAACATTCCGTCGAACGAATCAGACAGCACGAAGCTCAGGTGATCGCCGCCCAGGTCCATGCCAATGAGTGTCTCGCCGGCCCTCACCGAGCGCGAGTACCTGCGCTTTTGAGGAACCGGAGCTCCTCGACAACCGAGGCAACCGCTTCGATCTCCTCATCTGACTTGCCTGCTTCGCGAAGAATGACGCGCACATCGATCGGACGAGAAGAGCCTCTTGGGTCGGTCCATTCCGGCAGTTCATGCGTGTAGTGTACGAGGTCCCACTGGGTGAAATCGCGGAACTGCTCGTGGACACCCAGCAGCAACTCCACTTCGTACTCGGAAAGCGCTCCAGTGCCGGTATCGGCGGTCGTTTGCACTTCGTAGTGCTCCGGGTCGGAAATGTACTGCTTCCATGCAGTCCCGGCGTCTCCCCAGTTGATCAGTTCATACGTTTTACTGAGCACGGGGCCGCGATCCATCGAGACGAGCGTATCGCCAGAAATCGTGTAGCCGGTATCGATGAGCGACTGCCGATCAGCGAGGTACAGGAGCTTGATGAGCTTCATGTAATTCATCCGCCCGCCGTTCGCCCGGAGCAGCACCGAGGCTGCCTGCGCCGTTTTGCGCTCTTCGTAGACAAACCGCATGCGCGTTCCCCCGCTGTTTCGACCGTCCGTATGGTGGACCGACGTGCACCATCGCCGGTTTCAGTATACCTGCGCGCCAAAGTTCGGCGCGCGCGACCTTTGCCAGCGTGCTAGACTCCGCGCACCCAAATTGGTCCACGAACCCAGGAGCAGAACGAATGGATTGGCACGATACGCCCGAGCAGGCGACCTGGCGGCAGGAGATCCGCACCTTCCTTAAGACCGAGTTCCCGAAGGAACTTGTTGGCTCGAACAGCTACCTCACCCGCCCGACGCGCGATGGCGCCTGGCAGCAGTGGCGCGAAGCCCTCGCCAATCGCGGCTGGATCGCGGCCCACTGGCCGAAGGAGTACGGTGGCGCCGGCCTCACTCCGATCGAGCAGTTCATCCTCAACGAGGAGTTCGCGAACGCGCGCGCCCCGCAGCTTGGTGGCTCCGGCACCATGATGCTCGGCCCCACGATCATCGCCCACGGCACCGAAGAGCAGAAGAAGGAACACCTCGGCGGCATCCTTCGCGATGAAGTGCAGTGGTGCCAGGGCTACTCCGAGCCCGGTTCTGGCTCCGACCTCGCCAGCCTCCAGACCCGCGCCATCCGCGATGGCGACGACTTCGTCCTCAACGGCCAGAAGATCTGGACCTCCGGCGCACACACCGCCGACTGGATCTTCTGCCTCGCGCGCACGGACCCGGATGCCCCGAAGCACCGCGGCATCACCTATCTGCTCTTCGACATGAAGTCCCCGGGCGTCTCGATTCGCCCGCTGGTGAACATGGCCGGCGCGCACCACTTCAACGAAGTCTTCTTCGAAGACGTGCGCGTGCCTGTGAAGAACGCGGTCGGCGACATCAACCGTGGCTGGTACGTCGGCGCGACCACCCTCGACTTCGAGCGCTCCTCGATCGGCAGCGCCGTCGGCGTCCGCCAGAGCGTCGAAGAGAACCTGAAGTGGATGCGCGACAACAAGTCGGAGATGGCCCCGACCGACTACGAGTCAGCCAAGGCCATGTGGACCGAGCGCTGGGTCGAAGTCGGCGTCGCGCAGCTGCTGAGCTACCGCATCATCTCGATGCAGGCTGCCGGCAAGATTCCGAACTCCGAAGCCTCGATCTGCAAGCTCTTCTCGACCGAGCTGAGCCAGCGGGTCGCCCGATCGGCAATGAAGATGCTCGGCATGTGGGGCCCGGTGCTGGACCACGGCGTGCCCTTCGAGGGCCGCATTGGCAATCGCTACCTCGAAAGCGTCCCGGCCACGATCGCCGGCGGCACGAGCGAGATCCAGCGGA
>JBBSKE010000316.1:0-4818 GCA_038256595.1 Tepidiformales bacterium
AATCCACCTCGTGGCCGATGGTCTCGCGCCCGACCTACACCGGTGGCCTCGGGTTCGGCCTGAAGTGGGACATGGGCTGGATGCACGACACCCTCAAATTCATGGCGATCGACCCCATCCATCGCCGCTTCCACTACGGTATGCTCACCTTCCGCGGGATCTACGCGTTCACCGAGAACTTCGTGTTAGCCCTTTCGCATGACGAAGTGGTCCACGGCAAGGGTTCGCTGCTCGGCAAAATGCCCGGCGACGACTGGCAAAAGTTCGCGAACATGCGCTTGCTGTCTGCCTATATGTACACCCTGCCGGGCAAGAAGCTGATGTTCATGGGCGGCGAATTCGGCCAGGGCCGCGAATGGAACCACGACTCCAGCCTCGATTGGCACCTGCTCGAACAGCCGAATCACGGCGGCCTGTTCCGCCTCACGAGCGACATCAACCGCCTCTACCGCGACTCCGCGGCGCTCCACCAGGCGGACGTCGACCCCGCCGGTTTCGAATGGCTCGATTGCAACGATTCGGACCAGACAACGCTCGCCTACGTCCGCAAAACGCGTGACGGCAGCAAGATGATGGCCGTCATCTGCAATTTCACGCCGGTTCCTCGCTCGAACTTCCGCATGGGTATGCCGAAGCCGGGCTTCTGGCGCGAAGCGATCAACACCGACGCAGACGTCTACGGCGGCAGCGGCCAGGGCAACCTCGGCGGCCTCGAAACTGCGCCCGTGCCATCCCACGGCCGCCCCCAATCGCTCGTGATGACCCTGCCCCCGCTCGGCGCCGTCATCTTCGAATGGCAGCCCTAGAATCGACGAGCGCGAGCGCTTCAGATAGCGCTCGCGCCCAAGCGAGTGCGTGCCCGGTCGACTCGCCACTCGGCTTCACCGTCGGCGACGATGCGAGCAACCATAACCCCTAAGCCGGTTGCACCAACAGCACCGCGCAATGCCCGGTCACCGAGAGCAGCCCGTCCTCGATGACCACCTTGCGCCCGGAGCCGCCGAACCGCGCCTCCTCGCTGTGCATCACGACCTCGGAGTTGCCCGCGAGGCCGAGGCTGACGTCCGTGGGCCCGCCATGGTTGAACACGATCGTCGCCCGCCCGGCGTCGTTGGCGATTGTCACGAAAAGCACCTCGCCTCGTACGTCGCTCTCGATCAGGCCGCGCGACTCACGGCTGCGGATGAGCACCGGCAGGTTCCGCCTCAGCCGCAGCAATTCGCGGTGGAAACGGTAGGAGAGCGCCCCCGCGCCGATCTCGGCCTCGTCCCAGTTCAACTTGCAGCGCTCGAAGGTCCGTGGGTCCTGGGGAGATGGGATGAGTTCCCGGATGTGTTCGTCGCGGAAGAGTTCGAAGGCGCCGAACTCCCTCAGCCGCCCGGCCACGACCAGCGAACCAAGCGGCTCCGAGTGGTCCGTAAAGTACAGGAACGGGTTCGAAGCGAAGAACTCCTGGCCCTGGAAGAGCATCGGCACCTGGGGAACGAGCAGCAGGAGCGTCGTCATCGCGCGCACGTCCGGGTGTGACGCCATGGTCGAAAGGCGCACGCCGAACGCCCGGTTGCCCACCTGGTCGTGATTCTGCAGGCAGTAGACGAACGACGACCAGGGCACATCTCTCGCGGGCGCGCCCCGGGGTGTGCCGAGGAACGAATCGAGTTGGCCCTCGAACCAGAACCCCTGCTCGATGCAGCGCCCGAGCGTCTCCAGCGACCCGTCGTAGGACTTGAAGTAACCCTCGTGCTCGTCGACGATCGCGGTCCGGGCGCAGTGGTGGAAGTCGTCCGCCCACGTGCTATCGAACCCGAACCCGCCGCCCGCGACCGGTCGAACGTAGCGCGCATCATTCTCGTGGGTCTCCGCGATGAGCATTGGGATGATGCCGGGCCGCCCCTCGTTGCGGGCGATCTCCGCCAGTTCGGAGAGAATGTGGCGCCGCGATTCGTCGCGAATCTCGTGCGTCGCATCGAATCGGAAGCCGTCGATGTGGTACTCGTGCAGCCACATCAAGATGGCCTGGTGATAGAAGGCGCGAACCTCGGACGACTGTTCGTCGTCGAAATTGATGGCGTCGCCCCAGGGCGTCGTGTGCAGGCTGGTGCGGTAGCCATCGGAGTAGACGCCGGTGTAGTCGCCGTCCGGCCCGAAGTGGTTCACGACCACGTCCAGCAGCACCGCCAGGCCCAGCGCATGTGCCCGGTCCACCAGCCGGCAGAGGTCCTCCGGTGTGCCATAGCCCGGGAATGGCGCGAACTGGGAGACGCCGTCGTACCCCCATCCCCAGCGGCCGGGGAAGGCGGCCAGCGGCATGATTTCGATGGTCGTAACCCCGAGGTCCGCGAGGAATGGCAGCCGCTCCCTCGCGCTGGCGAATGTGCCCTGGACCGTGAACGTGCCGATGTGCATCTCGTAGATGACGGCCTCGCGGGGCGGCAGGGGCAACCAGTCGCTATCCGTCCAGGCGAACCATGTCAGGTCGACGACTTCGCTGAAATCGTGCACGCCCTCGGGTTGGCTGCGCGAAGCCGGGTCTGGGAATGGTCCCTGGCCGTCCGCGAGGTAGGCGTAGCGCGTGCCGGCTCCGCAACCCTCGACGACCGCCGACCAGTAGCCATCGCCTTCGGGGGTCATCGGGATGCGCGCCGCCGGGTCCCGGATGACCAGCTCCAGGGTCGTCACTTTCGGCGCCCAGATGCGGAAGGCGGTGCCTGTGGCTCGAACGGTCGCGCCCAATCGAGTATTCGGCTGTTCCTCGGTCATGGCTGGCCGTTAGCGCGCACGAGGATGGCGACCGGGAAACGGCCAAGCAACGCATCGGCGCGAATCTCAGGCCCGGCATGCACCTCGCCAGTGAGGATGTTTCGCCATTCGCCACCCGTCGGAAGTGGAACCTCGGTCTCGCCGAACGCGCCGGACACGAAGCTCCCTAGTTCGTCCGCCAGCCCGTGCGTGAGCCGCGGAATCACGACGACGACCGTCTTGTCCCCGGCCTCGCGCGCGAACGCGAACAGGTGTGAGTCGCGTGCACCCGTGGCTGCGATTGGCCGGTAGTTCGAACCATCTGCGAACACTGCATGCCGTTCGCGCCGCAACGCCAGCAGCTTCACCGTCAGCCACTGCTTCGCTTCCGGTCGCGAGGGCACCGGCACCGAGGCGCCGGCGGCTTCGATCGCGGCGAGCGAGGCCTCGGCGGCGGCGAAATCGACCGGCCGGCGATTGTCCGGGTCGGTGAGTGCGAAGAATGGCAGTTCGGTGCCGTTGTAGATGTCCGGCATGCCCGGCGCCGTGCATTTCAGTGTGACCGCGGCCAGGGAGTTGATCGCCGCCGGTCCGCCGATGCGCTCCACTAGGCGGTCCATCCGTTCGATAAACCGCGTCGATCGGCGCGGCGAGAGCACGCGATTCGCGAATTCGAGCACGCCGTCTTCGTACTCGGCGTTCACGGCGGCCCAGCTGGTGTGGGTCTTGCTCTCGCGCATCGCCTTGCGCATGTGTTCGCGAACCCGTTCGCGATAGTCGCCGTCGAGTTTGCCGCCCCAGGTCGCGACGAGCGTCTGGTAGAGGTAGTACTCCGTGTTCGGGCCCGGGACGGGCCGCCCGCTGAGCAGCGGCTTCCAGCGCCGGTTGCCTCGCTGGAAGGAGCGAACCGCGCGCCGCCAGGCATCCGGGATCTCCGAGAGCACATGGAGCCGGGCGCGGGCATCTTCGCTGCGTTTTGTGTCGTGGGTCGAAGAGGCGAGCATGCTGCCCGGCCAATCGCGACCCCAGGCGGCGAACTGTGTGTGCGCGTCTTCGCTCGCTAGCCCGAAATGGTCCGGATGGGCGCCGACTTCGTTCAGCGCGAGCAGGCGGTTGTAGCGAAAGAAAGTGGTGTCCTCGACACCCTTCGCCATCACCGGGCCCGATACCTGCTGGAACCGGCGGCGGAAGTGGATGCGCCGCGAGCGCTCTTCCGGGTGATTGGCATCTTCGAGCAGGAGCACCGAGATGAGGAACGCCATCGATTCGGGCGTGACATCTGGTGCGCGTTCAAGGGCCCCGGCGGCTGCGGCCGTGAGCAGTTTCCGGTCCCCCTCACGCGGCTCGTCGTCATCAAGGTAGGTGCGGTAGACCGGGAAATTCGCGAGTAGGGCCGCGATCGCGTCGTGCAGCGAACGCAGGGTGTTGTCCTGGTTGCGGCGGTCGCGCTGAGCGAGGCGGTGGAGCTGCATGGCGAGCACGCTGACCTCGCCCGAGAACGAGCGCCCGGCGATCCGTTGCCGCGCCACGAACGAGATCTCGTCGAAGTAGCTCTCGCGCGCAGTGAACTCATCGTAGATCTCGGTGAACGCGCGTTCGGAGGCGGTGTTCGTCTGGAGGCCACCGGTGGCGGCGAGAAACTCGTAGCCGGTCGTGCCGTCGATGGGCCAATCTGGCAGGGTTTCGCCGTGCCCAAGGATCTTCTCGACCCAGATGGGCAGCGTCCCCGCCGGGCTGGTGGTGGTCATCTCCCGGAGTTGCCGGAGGTACTGCGCCGGGTTGTAGAGCCCATCGACGTGGTCCACGCGCAGCCCGTCGACCAGGCCGCTCTCGATGAATTCGCGCACGAGCCGGTGCGTGTCATCGAAGACTGGCTGGTGTTCGGCCCGGATCGCGGCGAGGTCGTTCACGTCGAAGAAGCGCCGGTAGTTCGTCTCCTCGCCGGAAACGCGCCAGGAGGCGAGGCGGTAGTGCTGCTCGCGCATGAGGTCGTCGAGCCGGTCGAAGGTCGCCGGCTCCCCGGGCGTGCCGCTGAGGCTCGCGAGCCGCTCATGGGCCCATTCGCCCAGGGCCGAGTCG
>JBBSKE010000317.1:0-4804 GCA_038256595.1 Tepidiformales bacterium
ACTGGCGCAAACTCCAGACCTGGGACGGCGTCGAGGGCTAATTCGCTCCCTTGTTCGAACCCAACCTGGTTCGAAACGGCGGTCCCTGGCTTCGAAACCGGGGCAAGATTCGCCACCCGGGCCGGAGGATGCCCAAAGAGCCACCGTACTTTACACTCAGCGAACTGTTCCTGGAGGGAATTCGAAGTGAGTGACCGCCCATTCAACGTCCTCGGCATCCAGCAGATCGCCGTGGGCGCTCTCGATAAGAAAGAGCTCAGCCAGTTCTGGGTCGATATTCTCGGCCTGACGGTGACCGGCACGTTCCGGAGCGAATCCGAGAACGTGGACGAAGACATCGCTGTCGCCGGCGCTGGCCCGATGAAGGTCGAAGTGGACCTCATGCAGCCGATCGACGCGGAGAAGAAGCCCGCCGTCCACATCCCGACGCTGAACCACGTCGGCCTCTGGATCGACGACCTTCGCGCCGCGGTCGAGTGGATGGAAGGCAAGGGCGTGCGTTTTACTCCCGGCGGCGTTCGCAAGGGCGCGTCCGGGTTCGACGTGTGCTTTGTCCATCCGAAGGGCAACGAAGCGACCCCGATTGGCGCCGGTGGCGTGCTCGTCGAACTCGTGCAGGCCCCCGAAGAAGTGATCAGCGCGTTCAAGAGCTTCGCGGCCGCCCACTAGGCCGCTGTTCGAACCAAAAGGAGCATTTCCATGGCTGCAGCACCAACCTCCGCACAGAAGATTCGCGTATTGATCGCGAAGCCCGGCCTCGACGGCCACGATCGCGGCGCCAAGGTGGTCGCTCGCGCCCTGCGTGACGGCGGCTGCGAAGTCATCTACACCGGGATCCGCCAGACGCCCGAGATGATCGCGGAAGCGGCCCTCCAGGAAGACGTCGATGTCGTCGGGCTGAGCATCCTCTCCGGCGCGCACCTCGAACTCTTCCCGCGCGTGGTGGACGAACTGAAGAAGCGCGGCGTCGACGACGTCATCCTCTTCTGCGGCGGCATCATCCCCGAGGATGACACGAAGGCACTCACGGACATCGGCTTCTCGGCGATTTTCCGCCCCGGCACGAGCACCCAGGACATCGTCAAGTTCGTCTACGAACACGTACAGAAGTAAGCCTGTGGACAACCTCGTTGAACGCTTCCTCAATGGCGAACGCCGTGCTCTCGCCCGCATCCTGACGCGCGTCGAAAGCGAAAGCGCGGAGGGTCGCGAGTACCTTCGCGCGCTGTTCCCGCATTCTGGCCGCGCCCACACGATTGGCATCACGGGCAGCGCCGGCTCCGGCAAAAGCACCCTCACCGGCGCGCTGGCGGCCGAATACCGCAAGCGCGGCAAGCAGGTCGGGATTGTCGCGGTCGATCCGTCGTCGCCGTTCTCGCACGGGGCGATTCTCGGCGACCGAATTCGCATGCAGGACCTCGCGCTGGACCCGGGCGTCTTCACTCGCAGCATGGCGGGCCGCGGCGCACTCGGTGGCCTCGCACCGGCCATCGACGACGTCGTCTCGGTGATGGACGCCTTCGGATTCGATGTGGTGCTGATCGAGACCATCGGCGCGGGGCAGGATGAGGTCGAGATCGCCGGCACCGCCGAGACGACCATCCTCGTGAACAACCCCGGCACCGGTGACGACATCCAGGCGCTCAAAGCCGGGATCATCGAGATCGCCGACGTGCTCGTGGTGAACAAAGCAGACCACCCGGGCGCGGACATCCTCATGAGTCAGCTCCAGGCATTGCTCGCCCTGTCTCCACCCGGAGTTCGCCGCCCGAAGATCCTCAAGACCACCGCCATCAAGGGCGAAGGGCTGGATGCGCTCGCCGACGCGGTCGCGGAGCACCACGAGTACCTGATTTCGAGCGGCACGATGCAGAAGCGCCGCCGCGAGGATGCGCGTCACCAGGTGCTGAATATCGCGCGCGCGATTCTGCTCGAACGGATTCGCCAGGCGACCCCGGAAGAGGAACTGCTCGCGCTGGTCGAACGCGTGGCTGAGCGCACCCTCGACCCACACTCGGCGGCGGAAGAACTGGCCGCAGCAGTGGTCGAGAGCCGGGCTGGATAGGCAGCCGCCCGCCGCACTACCGCGTGTTCGCGCGGGCAGTCACAATGCAGCGGTGCAGGCGACACCATTTCTGAAGTGGGCCGGGGGCAAGAAGCGGCTCGCCGCCACCGTGGCAGCGCGCGCGCCCTCGCACTTCGCTCGCTACCATGAGCCTTTCCTCGGCGGAGGCGCCGTCTTCTTCGCGCTGCGCGGGGGCGGGTATAGCGGGCCGGCGACCCTCGCGGACGCGAGCGCCGAACTCATCGCCTGCTTCACAGCCATCCGCGACGACATCGACGAGTTGATCGCGCAGCTGAGACGCCTCGAAGACACCTACCTGCACGCGAGCGACCGGGCGAAGGTCTACTACGATGTCCGCGCGCGGGTGCCGATGGTCCCGGTCGATCGGGCGGCACGGATGATGTTCCTCAACCGCACCTGCTACAACGGGCTCTACCGGGTGAATCGCCAGGGCGAATTCAACGTGCCTCATGGCCGCTATGTGACCCCGCGCATCATCGACGAGCCGAACTTGCGAGCGTGTTCGGCGGCCCTGCAGGGCGTGGACCTGCGCTGTGAGGATTTTGAAGCCGCTTGCGACCGCGCAGAACCGGGCGACTTCGTCTACCTCGACCCGCCGTACCAGCCGCTGAGCCGCACTTCAAGTTTCACCAGCTATACGGCGGGCGCATTCGGCACGGTTGAGCAGGAACGTCTGCGAGACTGCTTCGAAAGGTTGACCGCGCGCGGAGTGGCGGCCGTCCTTTCGAATTCGGACCATGCCTGCATGCGCGACCTCTACGGCGAGCACGGCTACCTCATCGAAGAAGTCTCGATGTCGCGAGCGATCAACTCGGTGGGGTCGAGGCGCACCGCAGTCGCCGAATTGCTCATTTCGAACACGAATCGACCGGAAGTGCGCGCCGTTTTCGAACGCTGAGCGCCAGCCGGAAGTCAGTCGGCAGAATGGAGAATCGCCGTGCCAGTTGGACGCTTCCTCGGCGGAGTCGCCGCGCTTATCTATCACCCGGTATCGCAGACCTATCTCGTCATGAGGCGCGCGGGGCACCGCGATTTTCTCCCGGGGAGCTGGGAGTGCGTTACGGGGCGAGTCGACCAGGGCGAAGGCTTCGAAGAGGCGCTGCACCGCGAGGTCATGGAAGAGACCGGCGCGCAGGTGCAGATCGACTTCGTGATCGATACGAGCCACTTCTTCCGAGGTGATTCGACGCCGGAGAACGAGCTCCTGGCCGTGCGCTACGCCTGCAGCATCGCGGACCGCGAAACGGTGGTCATCGAAGCCGAGCACACGGAGATGCACTGGATGACCGCCGACGAGATCTACGCGCTCGTGCCGCCCACAAACTGGTTTCACGAAATCGTTCGCTCTGCGGAGATCATCCGCGCGCACCTGACGCCGGAGCTCGCGGAGTACTATCGCGCGCAATTCCGGCGGTAGTTCGAACCGGAACTACGGGCTGAGGTGCCCTACGCCGTGGGCCTGTGCGCGCGGGCGGCCACGGCGATGCCGAGGAATGCGAGTGCGGCCATGGCGAGGAAGGCGGCTGCGGTGCCGCCACGTTCGGAGCCGAGCGCGCCGCCCGCCGCAATCAACGCGCCCGAGACACCTGCGCCGAGGGCCGAGCCGAGCGACTCGCAGAGCTTCATCGCCGAGGTCGCGATGCCCTCGCGGCCCGATTCGGCGAGCGAGAGCACGGTCAGCGAGAACGATGGGTAGGCGAGGCCCATCCCAAGCGCGCCAATCGGCCAGGCGATGACCGCGACCGCTACCGGGATGCCGGGGATCATCGCGGCGGCCATGGCGACGGCCTGGAATCCGACGAGCACGAGGCCAGCCATCATCGTCACGCGCCGGTCGATGCGCCCTTTCGACCGTTCGAGCGCCCAGGTGCCGGCCGACCAGAGCACGGCCGAGGCGGTGAGGCCCGCGCCGACGAGAAAGGTCGATTCGTCGCGCACCGTGATGAGCGCGAACGGCACGAAGGCGTCGGCGCCGAAGAACGCGAGGCTGAGCATGCCGTTGCCGATGACCGTCGCGGGGACGCCTCGTGCGAGCCGGAACGTTCCCTTCGGGAGCAGCGCCTTCGCCGCGTAGAGGCCGAGCGGCAGCCCGGCGACCACGAGCGGCACAGCGAAGTACCATTTCGGAGCGGTCAGGCCGCCGAGGACGAGTGCCACCCCGGTCGCGAGGAGCGCTGCGAGCGGCGCTTTGCGCTCCTTGGCCGCGGACGGTTCGCCGGGGCCGAGGGTCATGAGCGGGCGGATGGTGAGCATCGCGGCGAGCACCAGCAGCGGCAGTAGCCCGAGAAAAACGAGCCGCCAGGAGAGCGTTTCGCCCACCGCCGCCGCGATTCCCGGGCCGACCAGACCGGGTACCACCCAGGCCGACGAGGAGAGCGCGAGCAGCCGCGGGCGCACCGCTTCGTCGTAGGCGCGGCCGATACAGACGTAGATGACGGTCGGCATGACGCCTGCGCCGAGGCCCTGGATGGCGCGGCCGAGCACGAGCATCCACATCGAGGTGGCGAAGCCGCCGACTACGAGGCCGATCGCGAACAGGACCAGGCCGATGACGAACGGCCGCGCAGGCCCTTTGCGGTCCGCCTCTTCGCCCGCCCAGGAGATGCCGATGAGGCTGGCCAGGAGAAACGCGCTGAACGCCCAGCCGTAGAGCCGAATCCCGCCGAGGTCCTCGCGCGCGAGCGTCAGCACGGTCGCCACGGCCAGCGCCTCGAAAGC
>JBBSKE010000318.1:0-4785 GCA_038256595.1 Tepidiformales bacterium
AACCCCTCGTCACGCCGGGCCAACCACTCTGAAAACGTCGTGTACTTCATGGTGGTAGTTAGCCGGGCCGGGTGTGAGAACACAAAGGAACACCCGGTCCTGGTGGAGCAAGGCCGGGGCGTATGGAACCGTTTTTCACCATTTCCCGTTCGTCGCCGGGGGCTTTTAATTCTGCAACAGGGGGCGTGCTGGCGTCGGGGGTTTCGGGCCAGATGTGCCACACGGGTTTCACCCGGTTCTTCTTGTGGGCCAATTTCTTCCGCACCTTGCTGACGTGCGAGCCGTCGTTGATGACGTGATCGGCGGCGAGTTCCACGATGTCGGAGGCGTAGAAGTCGAAGTTCAAGCCCATCAACAAGGCGGTGCGGGCGATGCCCGTGACGTTGGCGAGGGCGGTGCGGACTTCCTCGATGGTGTGCCCACCGCCGAAGGGGCGGAGCCTTCCGCACTGGCCGACGTCCCCCGCCGCGGCAGCGGCGCGGGCTGAGGGCGTTCGCCCGGCCCCGTTCTCCTGCATCCTTCCCGGCACCCTGTGGGGACAGTCGCCATAATCGGTAAAGTCAGTGGGCGGCACCGTCCGATGTCGCGGCCGAGGCGCGACATCGTCCGCACGCAAGGTAACGAATTCGGGACGCTTGGTCCGCGCAGATGACTCCGCGGCTAGGCCAGCAGGAGGCCTGAGCGGCGGGTGGCCCAGCGCCGCCCGCCGGCCGCGGTACGAAATTTGCACGGGTGTCCTTGAGACTACGAAGTAAAAGGAAGGGAGGACGGCGTGATGAACGGACGATTGTGGGCGGTCGGCTTGGCCCTGGCACTCTTCGGCTCGCCGCCCGCGCTCGGGCAGTCGGCAGAGCACGACGAGGTCGAGGTGATCGAGGCGGCCCAGCGCGTTCCCCAGCAGAAGGCCGACGCGGCGAAGGCGGCCGGGCGGATCATCGACCTCACGAACGCCTTTCGCAAGGGCCAGGGCAAGGAACCGGTCAAAGCCAGCCAGGAACTGACCAAGGCGGCCGAGGCGTTCGCTCGTTACATGGCGGAGAAGGACCGCTACGGGCACACCGCCGACGGCCGCCGCCCCGCCCAGCGCGCCAAGGCGGCGGGATACGAGTACTGCATCGTGCTGGAGAACATCGCCTACCAGTACAGTTCGCGCGACTTCGAGACGGAGGACCTGGCGAAGCGCTTCGAGCGGGGCTGGGAGGAGTCGCCGGGCCACCGCAGGAACATGCTTGACCCCGACGTGACCCAGACCGGGGTGGCCGTCGCCCGCAGCGAAAAGACTGGCCACTACTACGCGGTGCAGATGTTCGGCCGGCCGAAGTCTGCGGCGATCGAGTTCCGCATCGCGAACCGCTCGGAGGTCGAGGTCGAATACACCGTCGGCGGGAGGAAGTTTCGCCTCGGGCCGCGCTACACCCGCTCGCACACCCGCTGCCGTCCTGGGGAGGTGAGCTTCGCGCCGGCGGTCGAGGCGGGCGAGGCGAGGACGGTCAGGCCGGCCGACGGCGACCGATTCGTGCTGACCGCCGACGGCGAAGGGTATGCGGTGGAGAAGGGGAAATGAAGCGCGGCGTTGCCCGGTAGGGGAGACGAGAGATGGCTCGGGTTAAAAGACCAGGCACCGAGAAGACCAAGATCCCCGTCGCCGACCCCAAGCGCGTCCTGTCCGAGGCCCTTCAGGCTGCTCGCCGAGCAGGACGCGGCCGCCTGTGCCGAGCTGGTCGCCAGAGCCCTCGCCACGGCCGTGAAGAAGAAGGCATGAGCCGGCGTCGAGTGGAAAGGTGGGTGGACGTCCGATGTCAATGACTACAGTACGGCTGAGCGAGGCGTGGAACTGGGGCGGGCTGTCGGCGCGAGAGCTGGCCTCCCGCACCTGGCGCGCTATCGACAGGCACGGGACGATCGACCGGGCGGCAATCGTCGCCTTCTACGCCATGCTGTCGCTGGTGCCCCTACTTAGCCTCTCCCTGGCCCTCGCCAGCCGCGTCGGAATCACCGCCGAGGTCGAGGATCTGTCCGCCCGGCTGCTGCCGCTGGAGGCGCACGCCATTGTCCAGGGCCAGGTCAGGAAGATCGAGCAGGACCGCCCCGTCGGGCTGCTCTCGCTGTCGGCGCTGCTGCTTTTGTGGTCCGCCTCCAGCCTGTTCGTCGCGGTGATGGACTCCACCAACGCCGCCTACGAGGTCCGCGAGGAGCGCCCCTGGTGGAGGAAGCGACTGGTGGCCACCGCCTTGACAGTGGTCGAAGCCGTCCTGCTCGTCGGCGCCTCGGCGTCCATCGCCGCCTGGCCGGAGGTGGCGGGTTGGCTGGGGCTGGGCGGCGGGGCCAAGGCGGCTGCCACGGCGGTGCAGTGGCTGGTCGTGACCCTCGCCCTGCTCGCAGCCTTCGCCCTAGCCTACCATTACGGGCCGAACATCGACCAGGAGTGGGAGTGGATCACGCCGGGGTCAGCCTTGGGCGTGCTGGCCCTCGTACTCGCCAGCCTGGGCTTCCGGCTGTACCTGCACTATGGGCCTGCGTACAGCGAGACGTATGGCGCGCTGGCCGGCGTCGTGCTGATGCTCCTGTGGATGTACCTGGCCGGGCTGGCCCTACTGGTCGGTGCCGAGTTGAACTGCGTGATCGAACACGCCGCCCCACACGGGAGACGGCTGGGCCAGAAGGAGGCCCCCGGGGGGTAGGCGGCACAAGGGGTTCTGGCAGGGATACGACCGGGTCAAAGTTGCCCCCGTCCACGGCACGCCTGGCGCCACGGCCGCCCATGGCACCACCTTGCCTCTGCCCGCCCGCGGCACGCCGCGCTGGAGGTACCTCTCGTTCTACCCTCTCACGCCCGTTCGCAGCCCCGCCAGTCGCCCCGGCAGCCATAGGGGGACCAGTTCCGTCACCACCAGCACCGCTGGACACCGACGGCCGGGGGGTGAAGAGCGCATATGGTAGCTCCTGTCGCCGGCACACAGAGTGATAGCCAGCGAGGTTGAGACGGCCGGCGGGTGGACCACGGCGAGCGGGACCATCATGGCGATCGTCACCACCATTCGCCGCCGCCACTCTGGTAGCCCGCCCGGCCGCCTCGTACGGCGTCGCTTCGATTGGCCGGATAAATCTTCCCCGACAAGACGATATCCGACTCCAAATCGACCACGTGTTTTGGGGCGAAGGGAAGCTTGGCGGTACCTGCCCACGATAGTGCATACTTGTAGCGCTGGATCGAACGTCGGAAGCGCCGGAGTACCTCGGACACGATGTCCCGATCAAACTCTTCAAAAACCTTATTGGGATTGGCGTCGCTTCCTTGCCGATCGCTTCGGCGATGTCGACCCACTGCGAAAGGAAGCGGCAGCCGCCGTAGACGTGCGAGGTTCCTGGCCCTTTGAGCGACTTACGCCTTCTTTCGCAGCTTCTGTTCGGGATCGTAAAGCTTGATCGACCCCGGCGACGCCGCACCAACCGGCATGAGCGCCCTCGTCTCGGTCATCATCTTGATCGCCGTCAGGTAACGCTTTTGTGCCGACTCGACGTGCTTGAGGCGGAAGCTCGCTTGCGCCAGCGAACTCCCCTCTGCGCCCGCAGATGCGGTTTCCAGATACTTGACCTCCATCCAGCACATGATCACCTGATCGACCAGCATTCGCTCCATGCGGGTAGGATGCTCGCCGCCAAGATCAAGCTTCATCTCCGCGACCGTCCGCTTCATCGACTCCACCGCCAACGGATTGTCGGCGGACAAGAGCGCAATCCAAGCCCGCTCGGCCACCGTCGACAAGTCGCCTACATGCTGCCAGACCTCGGGATGGGCGTCCAGAATTTCGCGCATGAGCGGCAAGACTGTGGGGTCGCCGGCCTGCGCTCGCTTGACGAGGTCCGCCAGCAAGGCCTTGACCGAAGGCTCAGCGGGTGCGGCCGACTGCGCCGTTGCGGATTCAGACGGACTGCTTGAGGGCTTTTCTTCCATTGCGCCATATCCTCCATCGATGGCGACACGGGCGATGAAACCCGGCCGCCAAAAGGGACGCCGCAGCGAGCAGATCGCATGCCCGGCCCAGTTCCTCGTTCAACGCCACTGCCTCCGAAATCTGTTCCTGCAACGCTCTATGAGCCTCCCTGGCGGCCTTCCGTTCGGCCTGATGTCGAGCGACTATGGCGGCAGCGAGTCGCCCAGTCAACCCAGAGCCGTAATAGACCTTCTTCACCTTGCCGTCACAGCGAACGCTGCGGTAGAAGTAAAAAAGGTTTCCACGCTTTTCCCACGCCATCTCCGCTCCTTCCCCTGTGCTGCAAACTCGAAGAATGCGCCCCTTACGATTGAATCTCCGCACCAAAAGCCAGGAAAGTCCTGCATTGCTTATGCAGCTTGACTCGGAAGTGCCAGCTTCGGCATCGGTGAAGCACACTCAGCGTCGTCGGCGCCCTCGCGAGGAGCCGGTTTTCGGTCGATTTCAGGGTAGACCGAGGCAAAAAGCGGCGTTGGCGGGAGCTGAACTACCGGTTTGCGCTCGTGTTCGGCCATCATCACCCTGATCCGGTTGAGTTTTTGGCATGTTTTCGCGTTCCACGGCAGCATTTCGGCCGCGACGGCCAGGCGAGTGGACTGTTCGCGACGGCCCTCGGGCGTCGAGAGGTCCGGAGGGGCGTCCCAGAGGCTTTTGCCGCCCGCCAAGTAGGGAAGGACCGCCTCCAGGACTATAGGCCCGCCACGATAGGCGAATGACTTCAGGACGACGCCAGGGTCCGGTTTCGAGCCGTCCCGAAAGGCATTCCCGATGGCGCTAAAGGCGATCCAGT
>JBBSKE010000319.1:0-4784 GCA_038256595.1 Tepidiformales bacterium
GAGATTCCTGAACTCGAAGCCATCCGCTCGTTCTTCAACGAACACATCACGGGCGCTCCCGTTGGGGCGGTCGAAGTGCGCATCCCCCACATCTTTCGCACACCCGCGAGCGAACTGCGCGAAACGATACCCGGCGACGCCTTCGGAACCGTCCTGCGGCATGGGAAGTTTCTCCTCTTCCCGCTCGCCTCGAGCCGCGTGCTGGCGATCAACCCAATGCTCACCGGCCGCTTCCAGTACGTCCCTTCGACCACGAAAAAGCGGGCCAAGACCTGTCTCGTGCTCACCTTCGGCAACGGCAAGGACCTGCGCTACGCGGACGAAAAGCTGATGGGGAAGATCTACCTCGTCGGCGCCGACCAGCTCTCGATGATCCCGAATTGGGACGCGAACGGCCCCGACCTCCTCGACCCGGCGCTGACCGAAGACGCCTGGCTGCTGCGGCTGAAGAAGTATCGCGGCGTGGTCAAGAACATCCTCACGAACGCGGAGTTCGTCCAGGGAATCGGCAACGCCTACAGCGACGAGATTCTCTGGGAGGCGAAAATCAACCCGTACACGGCGAAGACGAAGCTCAGCGAGGACGAACTGCGCGAACTCTACCGGGCGTCGCGTGGCGTAATGGCCTGGGCGACGCCGCTCGTGCACGACAGCATGGTCAAGGGCGACATCCTCGATTACGAGGAGCGGCGGGATTTCATGCGCGTCCATCGCCTCGGTGGCAAGCCCTGCCCACGCTGCCAGTCGCCGATTTCGGAGATCACGGCGAACCAGCGAATCACGAGCTTCTGCCGAACCTGCCAGCCCGGCGGCCCCGGCATCACGTAGGGGTCGGCCGATCCGCAGCGGGACTTCGGAGGACTCTGCTCAGGCCGAGAGCGCGAACGGCGGGTATTCGTCCCGGAGGAGGAATCCGTAGGCCGCCACGCGTGCCTGCCAGCGAAAGACGTTGACCCCGAATTCGTACAGCCCCTGCGGATCGGCACCGGTGAAGAGGATTACGAACCAGGCGATGACGGTGGTCACGCCCCAGGCGATGTTCAGAACTGCGAGAATGACGATGTGCGGGATCAACATGAAGAGGCGGAAAAACACGGTCACCCTGTTTCGTGGACCGTCCGGGTTCGTCGTCTCCATCTGTGCCGGGTATTCGCCCTCACCGAAGGGCGGATACTCATCACGGAGGAGGCAGACGTACGCGGAGACTCGCGCCTGCCAGCGCAGCACCCAATACTCGAACTCCCAGAAGCTCTTCGGGTGGCGACCGGTAAACAGGATCGCGAACCACGACAGGATCGCCATGACGACTGCGGCGATTCCGAGGATTCCGATGGTCACAATGGCAAAGATCGCATCCGCCACATCGCCGGAGCCATTCCGGCTGTTGCCGCCGCCTGCGTAACCGCCGCTCAACACGCCTGCGAGGAAGAGGTGGGGAATGGCGAGAATGAGCCGGAAGGCGGTGGTCAGGCGGTTTCGACCCGACACAGCGGGATCGACCTGGACGTTTGTTGGGTAGCCAGTCTGGGCCAGTTGCAACTCGGCACCTCTCTGTGCGAATCATGGTCGAATAGTCGCGGCAATCCCACGGCCATTCGACCACTATTCCGCGGCCCGGATGGCAAACTGGCCCGTTCCACCATCTATGTTTGTCACTTACCATTGGCGCGTCGGAGGTAACGACATGGCGTACGAAGGCCCCTGGCGAGTGAACGCGCCCCACGTCATCGCGGAGAGCGTGGACGGCGAAGTGCTCATCGTGAATCTCCTCTCGGGCGCGTACTACAGTTCCGATGGCATCGGCGACGCGGCCTGGGCGATGGTCGCTCGCGGCGACAAACTTTCCACGATGGTCGACGCTTTCGCCACGAACTACAGCCTCGCAGCGGAGGTTGTCGCGCGCGATCTCGCTCCCTGGCTGGCCCAGGTCGTTGCCGACGAGCTCGTCGTCGAAGGGGCGTCCGATCCGGTCATCGAGCACCAACCCGTGGCGTTCCCTGCGACCTATGCGCCGCCATCCATGAGCAAGTACACCGACATGGAAGATCTCCTCCTCCTCGACCCCGTGCACGAAGTCGATGAGGTTGGTTGGCCAGTCGCCGGCACACCAGCGTGACCTCGGTAAGCAGTACTCCCGAACTGGAAGACACCGCCGCCGAGCGGTTCGAGGCGTTCATCGCCAGCTTCGAGGCTGCCGCGGACCGCACCGGCGTCATCGACCGGAACTACGACATCGCCGGGTTCTCGATGCACCTGCGGTTCGCCGGCGACGGGCTCCTACGCGAAGTGACGACCGCCTTTTCGCACCTCGAAGTTGACCCGATCGCGGAACCGGACCTCACCATCGCCTGCTGGGACAGCGTTTCAACGCGCGTCGACCTGTTCCCAGCGGTGGGAGCACGCACCGACTACGAGCATGCCCAGTCGGAAAGCCACGTGGCCCGGCGCTACCTCTCCGGCTTCCGGCGGCCCGATTTTGGCCTCGCGATGCTGGACCGCGAGGCGGGCAGCGGCGGCTACTGGGTGCCCGACGCGGTCGATTATCCCGCGCACCCGGACGCCCTCTACTGGGGCTGGGCGAACCCATTGCGGGGCATCCTCAACTGGTACTTCGCTGCCCGGGACCGGCTCTTCGTGCACGCCGCGTCGGTCGGGGCGCATGGTGGGGCGCTCCTGCTCCCGGCGCCGAGCGGCAGCGGCAAGACTTCGACCGCGCTCCGTTGCCTCGTCGATGGCCTCGATTTCCTCGGCGAGGACTACTCCGTGGTCTCGATGGAGGGCGGCCCGGTGGTCCACAGCATCTATTCGACCGCGAAACTGCACGCGGACGAGTACGACCACCGCACCACCCAGGTCCGGCTCCCGGTCGAACCCGTGCGCAAGGAGTTCGAAAAGTACATCTTCCCGCTCTACCCGCACTTCCAGCGCCAGCTCGTTTCGTCCCGGCCGCTGCGCGCGATCGTCGTGCCGAAAGTCACCGGCGTGGACACGCCGCTGCTGGAACGCTGCGAAAGCCGGGTCGCCCTGGGTGCGCTCGCCCCGAGTTCGATTCTCCAGGTGCCGGGCGCCGGGCAGGCGGCGTTTTCGCGGATGCGACGGCTCGTGACTGGCCTCCCTTGCTATTCGCTGCAACTCGGCAAGCAATCCGAACGCGTGCCGGCGATGCTGGAGGCGCTCCTGCGGGACCTCCCGGACGGTGGCACTGGCAAATGAGCGAGCCGCGAATCTCGGTCGTCATCCCGGTCCACAATGGCGCGCGTTACCTCGGCGAGGCGCTCGAAAGTGTGTCCTGGCAGACCCTCCAACCAGCCGAGATCATCGTTGTCGATGACGGCTCGACCGATTGCTCCGGCGCGATCGCTGGAGCATTCGCGGGCGTCCGCGTCGTTCAGCAGGTGAATTCCGGGCCCTCCGTCGCGCGCAATGTGGGGGTCGCGGCGTGCAGCAGCGAGATCATCGCCTTCCTCGATGCCGACGACATCTGGCTGCCGGACAAGCTCGAACTGCAGCTCGCCGCGCTCCTCGAACATGCGTCACTCGGGTACGTCATCGGCCAACTGCGCACAGTCCTCTCTGATGGCGCCGAAGTACCGCCCTCCTACCGCGCGGAGGCGCTCGGGAAAGCGGCGCCCGGGCCAATCCCCAGCCTCTGGTTCTTGCGCCGCGCGACGCTCGAGCAGGTAGGCGAATTCAACCCGGAGCTGCGTGTCTCGGAGGATGTCGAGTGGATCGGGCGGGCGAAACGACTCGGGGTGATCTCCCGGGAGGTGCCGCACGTGTTGGCGCTGCGTCGAATTCACGACGCGAACATCAGCATGGCCACCGTACACGGGAATAGCTCCCTGCTCCGTGCGCTGCGAGCATCGCTTCCTGACCGGAGCGGAGATGTCCGCCCATGAGCACGCCGGGACGAATCAGCGTCATCATCCTGGTCTACAACGGGGCGAATTTTCTCCGGCAGGCGATCGAAAGTGCCCTCGGGCAGTCGCTGCCACCGTTCGAGATTGTCGTCATCGATGATGGTTCCACCGACGAGAGCGCCGGGATAGCGAGCAGCTTCGGCGGCATCGTGCGGGTCGTTTCGCAAGCGAACGGCGGGCTGTCCATCGCACGCAACGCGGGCCTCGCAAGTGCGACGGGCGATTTGATCGCGTTTCTCGACCACGATGACCTCTGGCCGGAGGACTCGCTTCGTTGCCGCGCTGATTTTCTCGCGGCGAACCCAACCACCGGGGCCGTCTTCGGCAGCGTGATCCAGTTCCAGGAGCAGACGGGCGAGGAGCAGCCCCCAGTTCCCGGCGCGCTCCCTGGGAACATGCTCGCGCGCCGTTTCGCCTTCGACCTCGCGGGCAATTTCGACCCGCAGTTCCGGGTGGGCGAATTCGTCGACTGGTATAGCCGGGCCGCGAGTGCAGGAGTGACCTTCGCGACCATTCCCGACGTCGTCCTTCGCCGCCGTCTCCACGATTCGAACCTGGGGCTGCGCGCGACCGGTGCAGGCGAGCGCGTCGACTATGTCCGGGCAGTGCGCGCGAATCTCCAGCGCAGACGTGCCGCCGAGCGAGGCGAATCGTGACGTTTCGCTCGACCGGGGGGCGCTGGCCGGACGTGCGCCAGGAGTTGTTGCTCCATGCCGCCGTTTCGCCGCCTCGCGAGGCCGCCGCTGCCTGGCGCGAGTGGCACCAGCGATACTCCCTCGACGACCTCTTCGACGATGCGAACAACCTCCTCCCGGCGGTGTATCGGGCCATCCGCCACGAGACCCCGGAGCCGCCCGAACTGGC
>JBBSKE010000320.1:0-4780 GCA_038256595.1 Tepidiformales bacterium
AGGGCTCGCTCTTGTCGGGCGACCCGAAGTCGCCAGCGTTGGGGACGCCATCTCATTGTAGCAAGCGCGCCATACGACCGCGATAGCGTCGATTTCGACCAGGCGAACAGGGTGGAGGGCCGGCCAGGAGGTCGGCAACCCGGGGCAAAAGAACGGTGAACGAGGCGCCATGGCCGGGAGAACTATCGACCGTTACGAAACCCCCACAATCGCGCACGACCTGGAACACCGTCGCCAGGCCCAGCCCGGTGCCCTGTCCTTCTGGTTTCGTGGTGAAGAACGGTTCAAAGAGCCTGCTCAACGTCGACTCGTCCATGCCCACACCTGTGTCCGCCACGCGCAGCAGTGTGGCGCCGTGGGTCCACGCCTGGGCCACCCCAAGGAAGTCATGATCGCCATCTGCGTCGCGCACTTCGACGGTCAGGATCCCACCTCGGGGCATTGCATCGCGCCCGTTCACGGCGAGGTTGAGGAGCACCTGCTCCATCCGGCCAGGATCGGCGCGGACCAGGCCGACTGCCTCGTTGATCGCCAGCTGGATGGTCACATCGCGCCCGACGGCGCGGCGCAGGACGGGGCTGAGCTGCTCGACCAGGATGCCAAGGTGGATATCGGTCGCTCCCGCGGCCTTTCGTCGGCTGAACGATAGCAACTGTCCGGTCACGGCCGACGCGCTATCGGTGGCCTTGTGGATCTCCATGACCAGCGGATGCTCGGGGTCTTCCGTGTCGTCGTGGGCTTCGAGCAACTGCACGGCACTGGAGATGACGGTCAGGTAGTTGCCGAAATCATGCGCCACGCCACCGGCCAACCGCCCGAGGGCCTCCATTTTCTGCGATTGGCGCAGCTGTTCATTGAGAATGTGGCGTTCGGTGGTATCCATGGAGATACCCACCAGCCGGAGCGGGAGCCCTTCGGAATCGCGAATGAGCCGGACGGCGCTCCAACGCCACTGCCCGGCGAGTGTCCGCACTTCGAACGACACGGAATCGCCTGGCCGCTCTCGCCTGACGAGGGCTGCCACTTCGGAGGTCGAGCGGGCGATGTCTGCCTGGTCGAACTCCTCAAGCGTTCGCGCGGGACCGAACCACCGGCCGGGCGGCAGGCCCGCCATTGTCGAGTAATACGTCTCGGGAGGCATGCCGTCCTGCGCTCCACGTCGCCACTCCCAGGTCTGGTAGTCCCAGACATCCCGCGCCAGGGTCCCGCGCTCTTCCGATAGCACGCTATCCGTTCCCGAAGTCAGCATTTCAGCGAGAGACGTCAGGAGGGAGGCTTCCTCGGCGAGGAATGGCTCGCCGGAACCGGTCGGATCCTCCGGATACGAGACTTCGATTCGTCCGTCGCCTTCGTTTCCCCGGGCGACACCGGTGAGTATCCAGCCGGTTCGCGTAAACCCGGGTGTCGCAAACGCCATCCGGGCGTATTCGATGCGCACGCTAGCCAGTTGTGGGTACTGGAAGGCACTTGCGACGATCGCTGCCAGCGCCGGCAGTTTCCCCTCGAAATCGGGGTCCCGCTGGCGAATGAGCTGGCTCGCCGTCTGAAGCGCCGAGATCTCCTTCATGCGCTCCGAAAGATCACGTGAGAGCGCCAGTTCGCCACGCCCGGCTGCAGCGTCCAACGGCGAGGCATCGGCAGCGGCCGTGAGGCGGCGGTCCAACGCGCCCAGCAGGTCCGCATCGGCGATGCCGGGGAAACGCAGACGGACTGCTTCGAGGAGCGCCGCCCCTGGATCACGTTCCATGAAAGTTCCCCCGCACCAATCCTCGGCCGCTGCGACCGCGCCCCACAGCTGCAAATCGCGTAAATATTCGCGCGATACTACAGATGTATAGGGTGCGCGGTCTATCCGCTGCCGGACACGGATGCGGCCAGGGGTTCAGGGCCGAGTTGCGCGAATGGTGGATGCGCGAGTCGCGACTCAGACGACGGCGATCGCCTCGATTTCGACCAGGTAGTCCGGGGTCGCGAGCGAGGAGACCACGACGAAGGTGCTGCCGGGGTAGCTGCCTTCCGTGAAGTACTTCAGGCGCACAGCGCCGACGGCCGGCCGATAGGAAAGGTCGGTGACGTAGACGGTGATGCGGACGATGTCGTCGAGCGTGCCGCCGGCGGCTTCGCAGACGGCCTTGAGGTTCTGCATGACCTGCTCGGCCTGCGCGCCCGGGTCGCCCTTGCCGACGAGGTTGCCATCTTTGTCCTGGGCGACCTGCCCGGAGATGTAGACCGGCGTGCCGGCCTTCTTGACCGCGTAGGAATAGCCGGTGGGGGTGGCCATCGAGGCCGGGTTGATGATCTCTTTCGCCATGAAGGGCTCCTTGGGTGGGTGGTTGGGTCGAAGGTCCAAGCGTAGTCGAGCGGGCGCAGCATCGCCACTTGCGGGATGCGAGGCGGGACATCGTCCCTGGCAGCGAAGTCGCGGGCATTTCGCCCGGCCGAACTCGCGGATGCTGATGTAGAATCGCGGCGATGTTCCGTGCACTCTGGAGTCGCCTGGCCTTCCGCCTGTTTGCCGTCTGGACGGTGGTGGCAGTGATCGCGCTGGGCGTCTGGCTCTCGGGGATGCCGCTGTTCCTTCGTGCCGCCTTGCTCGGGGTGCTGCTCGTGGTCCAGTGGCGAACGATCGACCGGGTCACTGGTCTGCGCGCGCGGGCGGCGGCAGCGAAGGACCCGGAGTAGCAGCCCAGGCTTGACTCGCGACGAATTGCTGCGAATGACGAATATGGAGGGCCTGATGGAGTCTGATCCAGCTGTCGACGCATATTTTGCCGCGCTCCCGGCGGACCGCCAGGAGCCGATGCGCCAGCTTCGCGAGACCCTCCGCGCGAGCCTCCCTCCGGGCTACGAAGAGACGATGACGAGCGGTATGCCCGGCTACGTCGTGCCCCTCGCCACCTTTCCCGCCGGCTACCACACGACCCCGGGGAAGCCGCTGCCGCTCGTTTCGATCGCTTCGACGAAGACGGCGATCGCGGTCTACCACATGGGCGTCTATGCGGACGCGGAGCTGCTGGCGTGGTTCACGCAGGCCTACGCGGACCTCGGCATTGGGCGGCTGGACATCGGCAAGAGCTGCATCCGCTTCAAGAATCCCCAGAAGATCCCGTACGCGCTGCTGGGCGAGCTGGCGGCGAAGGTGGCGCCCGCAGCATGGGTTGCGACCTACGAGCGGACGCGCGCGGGGCGGTGAGGCGGCGATGGTTCGCTCCGAGGCAACAACCCGAGCACCACGAAAACGAGTCCCGGTGCGCCAACTCGGGGACGGGTGATTCGCCACCAGGGTCCCTGCCCGCAGGCCCAAACGCTTGCCATCGCTGAGCGTGTAGAGTCTGGGGCGGATCAAACACATTCGGGGGCAGGAACATGGAAGAGATCGCAGGCAAGGTCGCAGTGGTCACCGGCGGTGGTGATGGGATAGGGCGGGGCATCGCGCATGCGCTGGCGAGTGCGGGTGCGAAGGTGGCGGTCGCCGATATCGACCTGGCCGCTGCCGAGCGGGTCGTTGCAGAGCTGACCGCCGCCGGGGCCACCGCACATGCCTTCCGGGCAGATGTCGCCGACGCCGCCGCGATGGAAGCGCTCGCGGTCGAAGTGGAGGCGGCGCTGGGACCGGTTTCTATCCTCTGTAACAACGCCGGAGTCATGCTCGACGGCCCCCTCATCGAATCGAAGGCCGGCGACTGGCAGTGGGTGCTCTCGGTGAACCTGATGGGCGTGGTCCACGGGGTGCAGGCGTTCGTGCCACGGATGCAGGCGAACGGGATCGCGGGCCACATCGTGAACACGGGCTCGATGGCCGGTCTGGCACCACGCCTGGGCCTGCGGCTCGGCATCTACAGCGCCTCCAAGGCGGCGGTCGTGAGCTACTCGGAAATGCTGCGCTCGGAACTGGAGGAGGAGAATATCGGCGTCTCCGTGCTCTGCCCCTCGACCGTCAACACGCGCATCTGGGAAGCAGACCGCAACCGGCCCGCCGCCTTTGGCGAAGGGCGCCCGGTGCCGAAGCCCGGGCGGGTCGCGAACGCGATGGATGGCATGGCCGTCGGGCTGCTCGTCGTGCAGGGGATTCGCGACAACCGAGCCTACATCTTCACCAGCGATGACGCCCGCCCCCGCGTCGACGAGCGGCACGCGCGGATCCTGGCAGATATCGAGCGGCGGTAGGGGTCGCTGCCCTGAACTCGCTTCGGGCTTCGACACAGGCACCAGGAAAACGAGCCCCGGTGCGCAAGCTCGGGGTCGGGTGATTCGCCGCCAGATCCCCTGCCCGCAGGCCCCAACTGCGCGACCTGGGCCCATGGCGACACCGCACCGGGCCGCACAAACTGACGACCACGCCACGACGCCCGCTCCGTTCCCGTCGCGGCTCCGATCCTGTGGTGGCTGGGGCCCACGTCTACCTGGCGCCCGGCCTACCCTGGCCTGAACTCGATGAGCTGCAGGTAGTTCCCGTCCGGGTCGGGGAAGGTCGAAATGATGCCGCCCCAGGGCTCTCGCCCGGCCGTGCGGATGAACTGCACGCCGTGACCTTCGATGCGCTTCTGTTCGGCGGCAAGGTCGTCGACGAAGAAATTCAGCAATACCCGCGCCGGCTCTTTCGTCTTTCCATGGACCTCGCTGTGGGGGCTGACGTAAATCGAGGTGCCGCCGGCCATGAAGGGGTTGCCGAATTCCGGATAGTCGTCCGAGAGGCCGACGACCTCGCGGTAGAACGCCCTCAGCCGCTCCGGGTCGTCGCTCTGCTGCGAGATAACGAAGGACTCGGTCCCCGCGGGTG
>JBBSKE010000321.1:0-4776 GCA_038256595.1 Tepidiformales bacterium
ATCCTCATCGGCCTAACCGCGGTCTCCACCCAGTTCGGTGGCGAGTACGCCACGGACTTCGAGCTCCCGGGCTCCGAGACTCAAAAGGCAACAGACCTCCTCCAGGACCGTTTCCCGGCACGCTCCGGCGATACGGCCGACATCGTCATACGCGCTGCGGATGGCATCGACGACCCGGCAGTCGAGGCGCGCATGACGCAGCTCTTCGAGGACGTGAAGAAGCTCGAAGGCGTTGTTGGAGTGGATTCGCCCTACGAGCAGCCCAACCTTCGCAGCGAGAATGGCGAAATCGCCCGCGCGAACGTCTACTGGTCCGAACTCGGGACGGCTGTGCCGCTCGACATCGCCAAAGAGTTCGTCGCCCTCGTAGACGCGGCGAACAGCGAAGGCCTCGTGGTCGAAACTGGCGGCAACGTCGTCATCCAGGCCGAGGGCATTCATTTTGGCTCGGAGATTATCGGCCTTGGCGCTGCGATCATCATTCTCTTCATCGCCTTCGGTTCCGTCGTCGCCGCAGGGCTGCCGATTGGCGCCGCCATTTTCGGACTTGGGGCCGGCTTCGGCATCATTGCGCTGGCTGCCAACCTGTTGCCCTTCCCTGCATTCGCACCCCAGTTCGCGGCCATGATTGGCATCGGCGTGGGCATCGACTACAGCCTCCTCGTGGTCACTCGCTTTCGAGAGGGCCTGCACAGCGGCAAGAGCGTCGAAGATGCGGTCGCCCTCGCGGTTACCACGGCCGGGCGCTCGGTTATCTTCGCCGGCATCGTCGTGGCCATCGCCTTCCTCGGCCTCTTCGCGATGGGCATCCCGTTCATCGCCGCCATGGGCGTCACCGGCGCAATCGTGGTTGTTGTCGCGGCAATCGTTTCGATTACCCTCATGCCGGCGATTCTTTCGCTGGCCGGCCGCCGCGTCGATGCCCTGCGAGTACCATTTCTACACTCCACCGAGGGCGTCGATGCGAACAGCATCTGGTATCGCTGGAGCGAGCGAATCCAGCGCAAGCCGCTGCCCTATTTCCTCGGGGCGACGGTCGTGCTCCTGCTGCTCGCGTCGCCGGTCCTCAGGATCGAACTCGGATTCACCGATGCCGGCAACCTGCCCGAAGAGAACCACTCACGCCGCGCCTACGACCTCCTCACCGAGGGCTTCGGCCCCGGGTTCAACGGTCCCTTCATCCTCGCAGCGGATGTCAGCGAAGGTGGCAAGGAGAAGATCGACGAGGTCATCGCGGCCGTTCGCAACACCCCCGGTGTGGCCTTCGTTTCCGAAGCGACCTTCAATGAATCCGGCGACACTGCGGTCATCACCGCAATTCCTACGACTTCGCCGCAGGACAAGGCGACCACCAGCCTCGTCCACCAGCTGCGCGACACCGTCATCCCGGGAGTCGTCTCTGGCAGCAACGCCGAGGTGCTGCTGACCGGCCCGACCGCTGGCGGCATCGACGTTGGCGACCAGATTCGCGAGCGCATGCCGCTGCTCTTTGTCGGCGTCATCGGCCTCAGCTTCATCCTCCTGACCGTCGTCTTCCGCTCGATTTTCGTTGCGGCGAAGGCGGCGGTAATGAACCTGCTCTCGATTGGCGCGAGCTACGGCGTGCTCGTCGCCATCTTCCAGTGGGGCTGGTTCGGCGACTTCATCGGCGTCGAAAAGGGCCCAATCGAAGTCTTCCTGCCGATGATGTTCTTCGCCATCCTCTTCGGCCTGTCGATGGACTACGAAGTCTTCCTCATCAGCCGTGTGCGTGAGGAGTACCAGGTCACGAAGAACAACGCGACGGCAGTCAGTCACGGCCTCGCAGCGACTGCACGCGTCATCACCGCTGCCGCGGCCATCATGGTCGCCGTGTTCCTCAGCTTCGTGCTCGGCGACGACCGCGTCATCAAGGAGTTCGGCATCGGTCTCGCGACGGCCATCTTCGTCGATGCGACGATCGTCCGGCTGGTCCTCGTCCCGGCGACGATGGAACTCCTCGGCGAGCGCAACTGGTGGCTGCCTGGCTGGCTCGACGGGCTGCTCCCGCACATCAACGTCGAAGGGTCCGAAAGCCAGGAGCCAGCCGTCCCCTCAACGGTCCTCCCACAGCCCGGGACCGGCGGCCGGTAGTTACGGCCCCTGGTTCGAACACAGAAACGCCCCTCTGCTTTTGCGGAGGGGCGTTTCTGAGTGGCCGGGTGGTGCGGAGCGGCGGGGCCCGCGGGCTACGCAGACGTAGGAGTCATCGCCCGTGACCGGAGGACGAGGGCAAAGGCACAATCACGGCAGATGACCGTGTTGTACCTGGTCGGCAGGGAATTGCCCGGCGTCTCGATGTCCGCCACCGTAAGCTGGGAATGAGCGCGCGTAATGCGTCCACAGAGTGGACACGGTACGTGTACCGATGGGCCTTGAGACACTTCGACTACCTCAAAACCCCGCCACGGACAGAATGAAACCCCTACGTGCCGCCCACAATCCGGTAAGGGACCTAAGGAGAACCCCTACCTTTGCTGCGAATTCTCCGCGCGGGCGGCTTTCGTATACTGGAAGCTTGGAAGGCGGGTACACATGCGGCATGTTCGGCTCGGATTGGCCCAGGTAAACACCACAGTCGGTGACCTCGGCGGCAACTCGGAAATAATTCGCGACTACCTCCAGCGCGGCCGGCAGGCGGGTTGCGATATCGTCGCCTTCCCCGAACTCGCCATAACGGGCTACCCACCGGAGGACCTGCTCCTGCGGCGCTCTTTCTGCGAGGCCTCGCGCGATGCCCTCCACGCCCTCGCCCCCGCGACGGCAGGAATTATCGCCGTCGTCGGCTTCGTCGATTGGCACGAAAGTGACGCCTGGAACGCCGCCGCCGTCTTCGCGGATGGCCAGCTCGTGGACGTCTACCACAAGCAGCGGCTGCCCAACTACGGCGTGTTCGACGAAGAGCGCTACTTCGCCACCGGCACGCGCACGGTCGTTTTCGATGCCGGTTCGTTCATTTTCGGCGTGAGCATCTGCGAGGACATCTGGTATGCGGGCGAACCGCTCGACACCATCGCCCTCGCCGGCGCGCAGCTGGTCGTCAACATCAACGCCTCGCCCTATCACCAGCAACGGATCCAGGGCCGCGCCCGAATGCTCGCGACGCGCGCCGCCGACAATCTCATCGCCGTCGCCTACGTGAACCAGGTCGGCGGCCAGGACGAACTCGTTTTCGATGGCGGAACGCTCGTTTTCGACGCCCAGGGCGACCTCCTCGCACGCGGGCCGCAATTCGTCGAGGACCTGGTCGTTTGCGATGTCGATGTCGACCAGGTGGAGCAGCGCCGCCTGCACGACACTCGCCGCCGCATCGAGCTACGCGGCCGCGACGGCTGGCACGGCGCCGAACGCGTCGCTGTCACGACGATCGATGGCAGCGACTGGCCGCTCACTCCGAAGACGCCGATCACCGCGCCGAAGGTCGACCCGATGGAGCCGGAGGAAGAGGTCTGGAACGCGCTCGTCGTCGCCACCCGCGACTACATGAACAAGATCGGCTTCAAGACTGCCCTCGTGAGCCTTTCCGGTGGCATCGATTCCAGCATCGTCGTCGCCATCGCGGTCGAGGCGATTGGCGCCGAAAACGTCATCGGCGTCTCCTTGCCGTCGCGCTATTCGAGCGAGCACAGCAAGGACGATGCCCGCATCCTCGCCGAGCGATTGGGGATTCGCTACCTCTCGATTCCGATCGAACCGGCCCACGCGGCCATGCTCGAGATGCTCGCCGAGGCGTTCGAAGGCACCGAGCCCGGCACCGCCGAGGAGAACCTGCAATCCCGCCAGCGCGGCAACGTCATGATGTCACTTTCGAACAAATTCGAGCGCTCAATCCTCCTCACCTGCGGCAACAAGAGCGAGATGGCGACCGGCTACGCGACGCTCTACGGCGACATGGCCGGCGGCTACGCGGTCATCAAGGACGTGCCGAAGCTCTGGGTCTACCGGGTCTGCCGCTGGTACAACAACCGCGAGGGCACCGATGTCATCCCCGAGCACGTGCTCACGAAGCCGCCGAGCGCCGAACTCCGCCCGAACCAGGTCGATCAGGATTCGCTGCCGCCGTACGAAATCCTAGACCCCATCCTCGAGGCGTACGTTGAGGATGACCGCACCCTCGACGAGATCGTCGCGATGGGCTTCGAGCCCGAGGTGGTGCGCCGCGTGATGGGCATGGTCGATCGGAACGAATACAAGCGGCGCCAGGCGGCCCCAGGGGTCAAAATCACGCCACGAGCCTTCGGTCGGGACCGCCGCTTCCCGCTCGCCTCCCGATGGCGAGGGGTGTAGCGGGACTTCGGCCGCTACTTGTCCTGTTCGCTGAGCGTCCGCAGGAAGTTCACGATGTGCCACATCTCCTCGTCGGTGAGGCTGCCCTCGCCGCTCCCCCATGCGCGCATCGCGGTGCCGGGGAAGCCTTCGGAGATGAACTGGAAGATCTGCCCGTCCGCCGGGTGTTGCGGGATGTGGACCGTCAGGTCCAGCGGATATGGGTTCATTTCCAGGCCCTGCGGTGGCACCCCATTGAGCCCGTGACAGGCCGAGCAGTTGTTCTCGTAGAGCCGCTTGCCGACCTCGATCGAGTTCTGGTCCGGGAAGATCGGGTTGGTCGGGACAGTGCCCGTGGGGCTATCGTTGTGGACCCCGAAGAGTAGCAGCGTGCCCAGCCCGAAGCCGAGCGCGGTCATGATTGTCGCTGAGTACCCAGTGGGGCGGCCGAGTTGCGCCAGTGGCCGCCGCCAGAGCGCGAAGCCGATCCCG
>JBBSKE010000322.1:0-4744 GCA_038256595.1 Tepidiformales bacterium
GATGGCCCTGAGCATGAGCTCGATGAACGGTGCGCGCGTGATTGCGCCGGCGCTCGCCGGGTTCACAATCTGGCTGGTCGGCGTGAACTGGATGTACGTGGTTGCGGTCGTGCTGTATTCGGTGGCCTTGTTCTGCATGACCAAGGTGAACGTCCCGAGGAAAACGGCCCGAGAAGTGAAGACGGTGATGCAGGACCTGGCCGAGGGGTTCCGCTACGTCAGCAAAGAGCCGACGGTGCGCGCGTTGATGCTCTTCTCGATTGTGCCGATGCTGCTGGGGATGCCGTTCCAGGCGCTGCTCGTGGTGTTCGCCGAGGATGTCTGGCACACGGGCGAACGCGGGCTCGGCTTCCTGAATGCAGCGGCGGGCCTCGGCGGCGTCATCGGCTCGTTCCTTGTCGCCTTCTTCGGGAATACGCGGCGGCCGCTGCGAATCATGATTGCGGGCGTGCTCGGCTTCTCCGGGTCGCTCTTCCTGTTCGCGGTGAGCCCCTGGTTCCTGCTGGCACTGCCGTTGGTGCTCATCGCCGACGTGTTCGTGAATGTGACCCAGACGCTGAACAGCACGACGATCCAGATGATCATCCCGGACCATGTTCGCGGGCGGGTGATGAGCCTGATGATGATGTCGTTCGGGCTGACGCCGCTGGGTACCCTGCCGGTTTCGATGGCGGCCCAGGCCTGGGGCGCGCAGACGGCGGTGGCGGGTGCAGCCGTGATTACGGCGGTCATCTCGGTGCTCTGCGTGGTGCTCAGCCGGTCGTTGCGGGGCCTCGATGTGGCGGCTGAACGGGCGCGCGTGGCAGAGGATGCGCGCTCGAAGGGGATGGGGCCGACGGCGGGAGCGGCGCCGGCTTCGGCGGCGCACTGAGGCTGGCGCGGATCGCGCGACGTTGCTGGGGTGCGTCCAATTGGACGGAAGTGCCCGGGATCGTCATCGGAGGTGGCGAGTCACCCGCCCGCTCTCTGCCGGTCGCGGTTCTGATGCGGGTGGCTGCTATAGGCCGAGCAGCGCGGGGAGGTCGCGGATGTCTTCGATGAAGGCGTCCGGGCGATAGTTCAGCACTTCGGCGCCCGGGAAGCCGTAGGTCGCGGCGATCACGCGGATTCCGAGCGCTCGCGCGGCGTGGATGTCGTGCATCGAGTCGCCGACCATGATCGCGGTCTCCGGCGGCTGTTCGAGGCGTTCGAGCGCGACCAAAAGCGGCGCGGGGTCCGGCTTCAGGGCCGGTGCATCCTCCGCGGAGATGGTGACCGGGAAGAAACGCGCGATCTTCGCGGTTTCGAGTGTGCGGCCGCTGGTGCGGTTCGAACGGCTCGTGACGGTTGCCATCAGGATGCCGGCGCGGCGCAGCTTGCTGAGTGTCGCCTCGGTGCCTTCGTACGGCGTCGAAAGCTCGACATTGTCCGATTGGAAGCCGCGGTGGAGGTCGATCAGGGCTGGCACCTGGTCTGGGGCGAGGTCGGCGTAGACGGCGCCCAGTTCGCGGCCGACCTGGAAGGCCAGCCATTCGCGCGCCGGCTGCGCGATGCCGAGCGCGGCGGTCGCGTGTTCGTAGGCCCGGAAGATGAACTCACGGGTGTCGAGGAGGGTGCCATCCACGTCGAAAAGGATGGTCCGGGTGCCGGAGAAACGGGTTGCCATCGCTGCATGCTGGCACACGGCAGCATACCGGTCATCGCTGCGACACATGACCGTAACGACGCCACTGGACGCATGGCCACGGCGGCGGTAGGTTCCACAAACGATGTATCCACCGCTGCCCCGGAGTGAGATTGAACTGCCGGGTGGCCGGGCGCTCAGCTACGCCGAATTCGGACGACCAAATGGCACGCCGCTCTTCCTGTTTCATGGCACACCGGGCTCGCGGCTGATAGGCCGGGTGGGACATAACGCCGCCGCCGACCGCGACATTCGTCTTATCGTCCCCGATCGGCCAGGCAGCGGGCGTTCCGATTTCCAGCGCGGGCGGACGATTCTCGGCTGGGTCGAGGACGTCAAAGTGCTCGCCTCGGCGCTCGGGGTCGAACGTTTCGCCGTGGCCGGGATCTCCGGCGGCGGGCCGTATGCACTCGCCTGTGGGTTGAAGATCCCGGAGCGGCTGACCGGGCTCGGCGTGGTCAGCGGAGTCGCACCGATTCGCCGGGCAACCACGCGCGGCATGTCCGTCGTGAATCGCAGCCAACTTTCGCTCGCACGCAAGGCGCCGCCGCTCTTCCGGCTCGAATGGTCGCTCTTGAGCCTCGTCGCCCAGCGATACCCGGAGCGGTTGATGGCCAGCGCTCTGCGGAGCATGCCGCCGGCCGACCGCGAGGTGTACGAGCGCGACGAGGTCGCCAGCACGCTCGTGGCCGATATGACCGAGGCGACTGCCCGCGGCGCGCGTGGTGTCGCCCAGGAGATGACCCTCATGGCTCGACCCTGGGGGTTCCGGCTCGAAGATGTGACCATGCCGGTCCACCTCTGGCAGGGCGAAGCCGACCGGAACGTGCCGCTCGTGATGGGCAAATACCAGGCGAAGACGCTTTCGAACTGCACGGCGACGTTCATCCCGAAGGCGGGCCATTTCTGGTTCGTCGACAATCTCGACACGGTTTTCGCGGCGATAACGGACCAGTAATGGCGTCCCTTTGCGAACGCTGTGCTCAACCTGCCCGCAACAGATCCTCCACAGAGAGAGTGCGACACTGGCGGAGTTCGAACATTCGACATCCCGCCCGGGAGGCACGCCCCTGGAACCCCGCATGAAGGACCAGCACCGCGCATACCGGGCCTACCCGGCAAGGCCTGCGGCTGTCCAGGTGCTGCCCAGCGGACTCGGGGCAGGCAGGCCACGGCGCTCGCTCGGAAATACGGCACTGGCCCTGCTCTCGGCCCAGGGCATCACCTGGACAACGACGTTCATCGGCATTTTGCTAATCCCGCGGCTGCTCGGCGATTCGAACCTCGGTCTCTACGCCGTGGCGGTCACGCTCGCCGGATTCGTCGGTGTGATCGCCGGGTTCGGCACCGGGAGCCATATCGTCAAGGAGATCGCGCGCGACCCTTCGCGGACGGCCGATATCGTGGCCCACGCGGCCGTCCTGCGCGTGCTCTGGTGGCTCGGGATAACGGTGCCGCTACTCGCGGGCGCGCGTGCGATCGGCACCGACAGCGAGTCGATGCTCGTGCTGGCGGCGGTCATGACGGGGGCGCTCATCGCCCTCATGAGCGAAGTAGCGACCAGCGCGCTCCAGGGAAATCATCGCGTCGGGCGCTCGCAGTTGAGCCTCGCGGCGTTTCTGCTCGCGGGACAGGGGCTGGCAGTGGGCTTGCTGCTGCTCGGCGCCGGGGTTATCGGCTACAGCTGGCTCACCTCGACGCTCGTGCCCATTATCTCGCTCGTGGTGCTGGTGGCCCTGCTGCGCAAGGTCATGCGCGGCACGGTTCGCCTCAGCCCGAAGACGGCGCTCGGGCTGCTGGGCGCGGGCGCGCCGTTCCTCGCCTGGAACCTCGCCCAGTTCTCCTATGCGAACGCCAGCGCCCTGCTCCTGGCGAGTCTCGCCAGCCGGGCCGACACCGGAGTGTTCACGTTCGCCTTCCGCATTGCGGCTATCCCCGTCTTCGTTGCGACGATCATCGTGGCGACCACCTTCGCGACCCTCGCCGAGACCGCACGTGCGGACCCCAGCTTCTTCCGCCGGCTGCTCACCCAGGCGACGCGGACGACCATCGTGGCGATTGTCCCGGCCTCGGTGGGCATCGCGCTCGTCTGTCCGCAACTCGCCGGCCTCATCGGTGGTGAGGAATTCAAGCGTGCGGGACCGGCGATCGCGATCCTCGCGCTGCAGGCGCCATCTATTGGTATTGGCACGGTCATGGGAACAGGGCTGATCGCGCTCGACCGGCAGCGTTCCTGGGCAGTCGTCGGTTGGGCGGCGGCGCTTTCGAACATTGGCTTCACGGCGCTCGGCATTATCATCGCGCCGCAATTTGGGGTGAGCGCGATTGCCGGGGCGGCTGTGGCGAACCTCGTCATCGATGTCAGCCTGATGGTCGCGGCCTGGGTGCTCATCGGCGACAACATCGACAGGGCGGCGGTGCTGCAGGTCTCCGTGCGGACGGCGGTGGCCTGTGGAGTGATGGCGGCGGTGGTCTGGGTGCTCCTGCCGGTGAACCTCGTGCTGGCGGTCGTCGCGGGTGCGGCAGTCTATGCGCTGGCCGTGTTCGTGACCCGCGCCATCACCGTTGACGAGATTCGGCGCCTGATCGGGGAGCGCGGCGCGGTGCCGGATCTCGCCGAGGGCCACGCTCGCTAACCAATTTCGCAACAATTCGCACACTCCCAGCCTTGCCCTGGAGCGACGCGATGCGGCATCCTTTGGCGGTAATTGCGGGGGAAAGCCGGGCAGTGGCCTGTGCTGACTCTTGCCGGGCGGGCCGCTACGGTGACTTGGTCGGCAGGCTTACGCCCTGCAAGACGTTCTGGATGTGGGGTGGCGGTTTGGTCGTTTTTCATACTTCTTCGGGTCTTCGCGCGATTGGTATCGGCTTTGCCGCGGCATTGCTTGCCGGCTGGTTCTTCGTCCAGGAGACACAGGCCGTCCCGATTACCACGCCCGAATACTCGGAGGCTGAGCCGGCCCAGACCTATCGCGTGTTCGCACCCGGGGTCTCCGCCGTCCAGCCATTGACGAAGATGCTCTTTTCGAAGGACGACGCGCCGATGGTCTCGAATGGCGTCTTCGGCTTCCCGCTCGCCAA
>JBBSKE010000323.1:0-4728 GCA_038256595.1 Tepidiformales bacterium
CGCGGTCAACACGCACGGCCACATCCTGGAGATCGCCGAAGACGGCGGCGACCACACCGGCCTGGCGTTCACCTGGGACATCCCGATCCTCTGCGGTATCCCCGGCACGGACGCGGGCACCTACAACGGTGGCTACGACCAGACGAAGGTCAGCCCGCTGAGCACGCCGGACAACGTCGGCTTAGATAATAAGGGCAACCTCTGGATCGCGACCGACGGCCAGATCAACACGTTCCGCAAGAACGACGGCATCTTCGCTGTGTCCCTGACCGGGCCGGAACGCGGGTACACGCGCCAGTTCCTCAGCGGTGTCCCCGGTGGCGAAGTGGCCGCCTTCGAGTTCGACGACACCGACGAGTGCATGTTCGTGAGCATCCAGCACCCGGGCGAGGGCTCGAATTACGGCTCCCCGACGAGCAAATTCCCGGACGGCGGCATCCCGCGGCCGACGGTGGTGGTCGTCTGGAAGGAAAGCGGCGGCGTAATCGGCTCCTGAGTTCGCAGCATCTGTCGTGGCGGCTACCTCCTCAGCCGTCGCGGCAGACTTCCCCATTGGACGCCCCGGCTTCTACCCCGGCCGGGGCGTCTTTGCGTGCGAACGAAACTCGGCTAATCGACGTCGGCGTTCGCGGGCGCGTCGTCGGGCTCGAAGGCGCGCGTGGCGTGGGTGTCGTAGTCGAGGCCGTAGATGCGCTTGAGGTCCGCGATGACTTCGAGCGAACGCTTGCCGTGGGGGCTCGCGGCCCACTCGCCCTCCTGGCCCTCGAGCGGCTCAAAGGAGTGGAGGACGATCTTCTCGAGCAGTTGCCCGAGGGTGATGCCGTTGAACTCAGCGAGCCCCTTGAGGACTTTGACCATCCGCTTTTCCATGCGGATGCCGAGCTGGACGCGTTCGACCGGGAGTGGCTGTGGCATATCCTGGCTCCGTTCTGTCCCATGGGACATTGGGACCAAGGTAGTCTCCACCAGCGAGACATGGACGTCTACGAGGAGATCCTCGCAAACACGACCGCTGCGACATGAGATGTCGCGGTCGCGTACCAGACTGGGGCAGCAAACGAGGGACCCCGCGCCATCCACTGACGCCGGAGAGCCATCGGAACTCGCCCTGGAGATTCAGTTGGAAAACCGCAAGTCATTCCTCGCGCAATTACAATCAGCCTGGAGGCGATTCTGGGGACTAAAGTGGAAGTTCAAGGGGCCCGTACTGGGAGTCGTGGCGATCCTCGTCATCGCGGTAGCCGGTTCTGGCGGCGCGGAGGAAGAACCGGCCACTCAGGCCAGCGCAGATCCCGAAGCCACAACCGCATCGGCCGGCGATGGGGCCGAGACCGTAACTTCGGCCAAATCCACGAACACGCCGAAGCCAACGAATACACCAAAGCCGACCGACACGCCGAAACCGACCAACACACCTCGCCCCACCGCCACCCCGGCGCCTCCAACCGCAACACCAGAACCGGCCGGCTACAGCTTTGGTTCGGGGAAGAAATTCGTCGGGACTGACATGCCCCCGGCAACCTATCGAACGCGCTCAGCTTCCGCAGGTTGTTACTACGAGCGGCTTTCCGGATTCGGCGGGACGCTGGGCGAGATCCTCGATAACGAGAACACAAACGGACCGGCAATCGTGACGATCACCGCGAATGATGTCGGATTTAATAGCGCCCGCTGTGCCCGCTGGACGCAGGATCTTTCCGCTATTACGGCCAGCCCCACGGCCCCATTTCCGGGGGATGGAACGTGGTTTGTGGGCGTCGATATTGCACCCGGCACCTGGGTCAATTCTGGCACGCCGACCTGCTATTGGGCTCGCCTCGAAGGGTTCAGCGGTTCAATCTCCGATATCGCAGCGAATGACAATGAATCCGGAACGGCGATCGTCACCATTTCCGCGAGCGACGTCGGTTTCACCAGCTCCCGTTGTGGAACCTGGACGCTCCAACAGTAAGCGTCGGCGACTGTCCAGGAAGACATTGTCGCCGCAAGCCACCGTCATTCGCCTGCCCGGCGGCGCGTGGGTAGCATGTCGGGAGTGCGCCGACGGGGCCGCACGATGTCGACCGGGAGAGATGTGAGCGATGGTGGATGTGGGAACGGCACAGGCGGTCATTCGTCGCAGAAACGGGCGAGCCGCGCGCCAACGGGCTGTGCCGGCCGTCGTGGCTTGCCTCGGCTTTTTCGCCGTCATCGCCTCGGCATGTGGTGGCGGCGACAATTCGACCATCACGAGTGCCGAGACCATCGCCGCCCGGCCCACGGCGACGCTTGCTCCGGGGGTGACGATTACGCCGTTGCCGATCGGCGAGAATGTCTATCGAAACCAGGTTGCCGCGCTGAGTTCTGCGCTCGTGACCGAATTCACGACACTGAACGACAGCCTCAGCCGCCCGCAGGCCACCGACGACTGGATTCGCGGCATTCAGACCACGCTCGGCCAGGTGAAGGTCCGCCTGGACCTCCTCCAGAAGCTCAATCCGCCAGCAGAGCGGTATGTCGCCTTCGACAAAGGGCTTGATGCCGCACTCGGCGAATACCTCGTCGGCATCGACGAGTTGAGCCGCGGCCTGGACGCGGCCGATACCGCCCTCATCCAGTCTGCGGCGGCGAAGCTGGCGGCGGCGGGGGTCAGTTTTCGCTCCGCGTCGGCCCTGATGCCACCGCCCGCCGAATAGCCGATTCTGCGCCCGTGGCGTTTCGTTCGTACACTGGGCCAATGGAAGACGCGGCGACCAACGACCCGGGCGACGGGCGAATCTACCAGCTTGGCGATTGGCCCGGCCTGATGCCCGCGAGCGACCCGGGCGCGCGCCTAGAAGCAGTCGTGGACCACACGCACGCCCGCGGCTTCTTCCCCTGGCGGGCGCGCTGGTGGAAGACGGGCGAGTTCCTCATCCCTTTCCGCGCAGACCTCGATGAGCCGACCTGGGGATTGGTGATGGTCGAGCTGTTCGCGCATCTCGGTGACGATGACGATTTCACAGCCGACGCAGTCCTTCGCCGGGCCCTGCAGAAGCTGCCCTGGTCGCTCTTTCCCGGCCTCCAGGCGGTCGGCAGCGATGGGCGAATCATCATCTCCGGATGCTGCTCGAATCTTTCCGGGTGGCGTGATTGGTTTGCTGTGCTCGAAGGCCACATGGGTGAATTCGGCCACGATCCGCTCGTCACGGCCGAACTGCGCGGCGCCGACGTGGTCATCCGCTCGCAGATGCCGCTCGCCCCGGGCGAGACCGAGCTTGTGGAGGCACCGGACGTGATAATCATCCCGCGCGACCGCTACCGGGAGTCCCTGGAGGAACTGGCGAGCGAACTCGGCGCGATTGCCGAACGGGTGGGCACCTGGGGCGCCGACCTCACTGACGCAGCCACCGGCGCCGCGCTGGCAGACGGTTTCCGCGCGTCATTTGGTCTCCCGAGAGCATAACGAATCCGGGTTCGCGAAGGCGTCAGGCGGATGGGTCGGGGTGTGTCTTGAGCCACTCGGTCCAGAGTTCGTCGCGCTTGCGAATGCCCTTGGGGAAGCCGATGACGCCGCCGACCACTTCGCCAAAGAAGCGCGCCATCAGGTAGCCGCCGCCGATCAGGACGGTGAAGGCGATGGCCGGGTGGCCAATCGGACCCGGCCCCCAGAGGACCATCACGACAAACAGGAACGAGGCGATGATGAGGCCGACGAAGCCCATGCCGTAGACCCAGGAGGCCTCGGTGCGCTGCTTCGCCTTGTAGGCGCGGAGCACGTCCTGCGGGATCTCGGTGACGATGCCGGTGCGGTCGAGCGCGCCGTCACAGAAGGGGCAGGTCGCGTCTTCCTGGCGCACGCGGCCGAAGCAGAAGCCGCAGAATCGGCCGCCAGCGGGCACCTTGTGGGCGAGCCGCTCCTCCATCTTGTCCTGGAGGCGGTCGAGATAGGGGTAGGGCGAACCGGTTGGCAGCGGTTGCGGGCCCGGGCGCCCGGCGGAGGTTGGTGCGTCAGCCACGATTCAAGGCAACCACCCGCGGGGCATGCGGGCAAGTCGCTTGCTCAATCGTCGATGTGGAGGACGGCGAACAGAGCCGGGATATCGAGTTCGAAGCCGGGGAGGATCGGCGCGGCCGAGAGCGGCCGGTCATGTGGAGCTTCGAAATTGGAAGTCCCGCGTTCCCATACCGTTATCGTCTCCGACTCAGGATCGACGAGCCATAGGAGGGTAGTTCCGGCGCGCGAGTAGGAGGTGATCTTGCGGGCTACCATTCCGGGCCGGTCGTCTGGCGAGAGAACTTCGATAACGAAGTCGGGAATAGCTTCGACAGGATTCGAGTTCGCGGACGAGCCAGACAATCTCGAATTGAGCGTGACCGCAACGTCCGGGATGAAGATCCAGGCTGTGCTCACGTCCACATGCCGCACCTCGGGAACGACTCGAAAGCTATCGACCACCCGCTGGTAGTTCCTCAGCAGGAAGTACAGTTCCCCGGCGATTTTCCCATGATCAAGCGTCGGCATGGATTTTTCGACAACCTCCCCGTCCATGAGTTCGAGGTAGGGCTTCGATTCCGGGAGGGCGAGGAAGTCTTCGAGGGTGGTCCGCGTCTTCGTTGCCATGTGCTTAGTCTAGCGGAATCGACCGCGGACTGGGCCTATTTCGGCCCGAGGACGGCGAAGAGCGCGGCGATGTCGAGTTCGAAGCCGGGCAAGACGGGCGCCGCGGAGAGCGGCTGGTTGTGCGGCGCCTCGAAGTAGCTGGCGCC
>JBBSKE010000324.1:0-4703 GCA_038256595.1 Tepidiformales bacterium
GGCGATGAGCGCGAGCGCCCCGGCGATTTTCGTGCCAATGAGCACGCGATTCGCCACCTGGACGGGGACAGACCGGGCGGAACGCTCGAGTGGATTCGCGGCGGGCGATGGCATCGTGCGGTTCATGACGTTTCCTCCAGGGTGGCGATGGCGAAGAGCACGCGGAACGGTTCGCACCAGATGATGGCGCTGCGGAAGGCGCTCACGTCGACGCCTGCGGGAATCGCGTAGTTCTGGTTGCCGTCCGTCGCCTTTAGCTTGCCGAGTTCGAGTGGCGCGTTGCCGTAGCCGTCGGTGGTCGAAAGGTAGACGCGAAGGTCCGGGCCGTTCGTGACCGAAAAGCCTTCGAAGCGGAGGAAGAGCTGCCCTTCGGCGTCGCGGATGATGCGCGCGGTCCCGGAGCCGGTATGCCCGGGTTCGCCATCGCGGAAGGCGCCTTCGGAGATGACGCCGGGGCCAGGCGCGGACGGAACCGGCGTCGCGGTCGGGGCTGGTGGCAAAGGAGCCGAGGTGGCGGTTGGAACGGCCGTGCTGGGAGGCGAGGTAGGCTGAGGTGCCGCCGGCGTCGAACCGGACGGCGCCGGCGACGCGGCCGCAGTAGTAGGTGTAGCTACCGGCGACGTGCTGGTGGCCGCCGGCGTCGATTGTGCGGCGGTTGGCACGGTCCCGGTCGGCGAAGCTGCTGATGGGGCGCCCACGGTAGCCATTGGGGCGCCGCCTGCCGCATCGGGCCTGTCAGCGGCGACCGCGATGCCGGCCAGCGGGTCAGCTTCGTCGATAAATGTGCGAATAAAGTAGTCGGACAGCAGGTAGTTGAGCGCGAGCGCGATGACGAGCGCCGAACCCACCACGGCTGGAGCGCCGACAAACCACGGGACACGAATCCTGGCCATTGTTCGCCACCTCATCGGAGAGTACGCAGCCTACTCTAGGGAGACACCGGCCGCCGAAGGTGACGGAATTCTTACGCTCGCAGCAATTTCGAGACCAGGCTGCGGCTACTCCGCCGGGCCAAGCTGGTAGAGGGCGAAAATCGCGCCGGCCGGGTCCCGGAGCACGCAGAATCCGCCCTCATCGCCAGCTTCAGTCGGGCCCGAGAGGTGTTCGGCGCCGAGTTCGAGCGCTTTCGCGACGCTCGCGGTGAGACTCGGAACGGTGATGTACACGAGCCACTGCGGCGGAATCGCGGCGTTCGACCCACGCGCATGACAGATCCCGGCGGCGGGCTCGCCGGTGGCTGGTTTCACCATGTTGAAATCGTCGTAGCCATCCATCGCGACCGGTTCGGGCCGCCAGCCGACCACCTCGGCATAGAAATCGCGCAGGGTAGAGGCGTCGGGAACAGTAATGTCGCACCAGGCGACGGTGCCCATGACGGGCGGTTCAGTAGTCATGCGCGGCAGTTTAGCGCACGGAGATGCCCATTTCGTCGCCGGGTTTGGCACCATTTCTGCTCGTCAGGTCGACCGCACGCCGGTTTCGAGCACCTGCTTCAGTTTCGCCAGGTCCTTGCGGTTCGCGCGCTTCACCGCCATGCCCATCAGCGGCGACACGATGTTCCCAATCCCGGGCGGCTTGCCCCGGTTGCGAATGGTCATCCTTGTGCGATTCTCGCCCAGCGCCTGCCACGTATAGGTCGTCTCCATCGGAAACGGCCCGTCTTTCGTGCGCATCACAAGCTTCGACCCCGGCTCGAACTCCATGACCTCGTAGGTGTAAGCGATCTGTTTCACGACCATCTTCGCGCCAAAGGCCACCCGCGACCCGACGCGGTAGGGCGGCTCCGTCTCCCACTTCACCGACTTGATATTCTCGTACCATGCGGTCGCGTTGTCAGGCTCCGTAGCGAAGGCGGAGACCTCGGCGATGGGCCGTTCTATCACGATGCTGGTGCTGACGTTGACGGCCATGAAGCCTCCGCGGATTGTCTGGGATACGCCTTCAAACATCGTATGGCGCAGCGAATCGTCTCGGCCATTGTTGCGATGAATCTGAAAGGCAATAGGCTGGTCCGGATCGCGGGATACGATGCCCAGGCATTCCGGGGCGTCATCATGGCGATAGAGTAGGTATTTCGCGTTTACCGTTTTCTACGATCAATTGCGAGATGTATATGCGACCCACCCACTACCAAACCCGATTCAAATACGACCTCAGTCCGCGTCAGCGTGAGGTGCTCGACCTCATCGCTCGCGGGAAGACCAACGCCGAGATCGCCGCCACCCTGGGCCTATCGCTCGATGGAGCGAAATGGCACGTGCGCGAGATCCTCGGGAAGCTCGATGTCACGTCACGCGAAGAAGCGGCGAACTACTGGCACCAGGAAAACCGCCCGATGGCCAGGCTCGCGCGAGCGCTGGCAGCAGTCACGCCCGGCGGCGGAATGTTCAAGATCATCGCCGGGGCGGGTGCTCTCGCTGCTGTAACCGTGGCGGTGACGATGGTGCTCCTCGCTCTGCGTAGCGCAGGAGCGGACAGCTCGCCGAATCCTCCGACATTCCCGGATGCGACGCCGACGGGCACCGCGACTCCGACGGTCCCGGCCTCGCCGACTGTTCTCGGCACGGGTACGAGCGTACCGTCCCCATCAGCGCCGGTTGCAACGCCGACCGCAGAGGTTCCGACACCGGCTTCGACACCAACGACAACGGCCCCTACCCCGGCATCGACACCAGAAGTGACGCCGCCAACACCCGCCCCGGCGCCATCGCCCGGCTCGACGGGCGTGCCCGCGCTCGATGTCCTCACGTCAATCGCGGCGAGTGACCTGGAGTCGGTTGCCAGCGAAATTCGCTACTCAGAGATCGCGTGTGTGGCCGTGGGGTCTCCCGGCGAGCCGCCACAATGCCGCGAGGGCGAAGCTCCTGGCACCATCATCCCGGTGATTCCATTCGCCCAGTGCGAAGGTTCGTACCTTCGGCCGGACGAAGTGGCGAACGTGCTCGCGTCATTCGTTTCCGAGCCGGCGCTCCATTCAGTGTTCGTGCTCAATCCGAACGAGGCCAACTTCCTGGGTTCGCCCTACGGAATCCTCTTTCAGTCCGGCTTCGAAACCGCGGGCGGCGAGATCTTGCCCCGGGCGCTCATGCTCGCATCGGACGAAGACGGCAGCGTGACCGGGTTCTGGTCCGGATGTGGCGCCTCTGCCCAGGACATCTTCAACATGCTGGCAGGCGGCCAGGTGCTGCTGTCATCCTGACCAGCCCTAAGTCAGCCCTTACGCACATACAGAAGAGGCCCGCCGGGAAGCGGGCCTCTTTTCGAGTGTTCGACGTCCTTCATCGTGGCGTCACACGGCCTACGTCCGGTCGCGCCGCCTGCCACGTCCGACGAGGAAGGCTGCCAGCCCTGATACCGGGAGGCCGAGCGCAAGCCATGGGCTGCCGCGCAGGCCGCCAAGCGACGCAGACTGCGGAGCCACGCCGCCGCCAGACTTCAGCGCATTAATCTCGGCCTGTTGCTCCTGGATGGCGTTGATGAGCACCGGGATGAGCCCCTGGTAGGTCATGGAGAGCGTGCCGTCTTCGCCTTCGAAGACGAGGTCGGGCAGAACTTCGCGCACGTCCTGGGCGACCAAGCCGAGTTCCGTCGTCTGTCCCGGGTCGGCAACCATCGTGAATGAAACCGGTTCGAGTTGGAGAAGCTCATCGAGGCCAGCGTGGAGTGGCTGGATGTTGGACTTGGCGCGGAAATCGGAGAGGTCTACGTACTGTCCGGCGATGTACACATTCCAGTAGGTGCCGTTTTGGGCGTTGTTGAAGCCGATGTCGTAAGCCTGTCCAGCTCGCGGGACAACGTTGCCAGTGCGAACGGTGCCTCCGAAGTCGGCGGCGAAACCGCCAGACAGACTCTGCGCAAAATACCGGCGCTGTGGCCGGAGAAGTAGCCACCGTACCCGTTTGGCTCCTCGGCCAGACCCCAGACTCCCATGAAGGTGCCAATCCCGGCAACACCCATAGATGCGACAGAGGCGTTTCCCGCATAGCCGTAGACCCCGGCGCAGTAGTTGGCCTGGCTGGTGTTCACGTTGGTGCAGGCGCTTCCAGAGTTGAGTCCGCGCGCGCCGGCCTTCCCAAACGAAGGTGTATCGCCAATGACAGATGTCGAGTACCCCTCTATCCCTATGCCGCCGAACCCCCTGACGCCCGTATCACCAGTGCCGTTCACTCCAACGCTGGCACCCACACCCCACACTCCGATGGCGGCCCCGTCTCCTTGGACGCCCACGACCGACCCATCACCGAATACCCCGATGTTTCCCTCTCCTGTGACGCCAGTGCCAAATGAGCCCATCACGGACCGCCCCCAAACCGCCGAGCAACTACCTGGCTCCTCCGAGCAGTCGGTCGCGCGATTCTCGGCATAGACACCGATTGCCGTCGGTGAATCCGTCTCCCCGAAAACGGCGTTACCAAGCGTGTTCTTGAAGTACCCGGTAGCGCCGACCACGCTGGCGTTCGTACCGATGATCGCCGTGCCGTCGCCAACTTCGCCCCAGACGCCCCAGCCAGTCGTGGACTTGCCATGCAGACCGATCCCGCCGCCGCTGTTGACGACACTCAGCCCCTTGCTTGGATGGTTGGAACTGCCGGCGATGGCCTGGCCGAACGTGATGGCGCCACTGCTGATATCCGGTGCGCAGCCCCAGGCGGTTCCGGTGTACTTCGCAACCTGACCCGAAGTGCAAGGATTTAGTGTCGCCA